>JBFLXS010000126.1 GCA_040755795.1 bacterium
TATCGTTACCGAAGGGCTGCGCCCTTCGGTAACGGCGGATGTTGAGCTTCGCTCAAACGATTCGTTACCTCGGGCGCTGACTCGCCCTCGGTAACAAATCGTTTGAGTTGACTTCCAAAATGAGCTTACGAGCAAGCTCGAAGCTCATTTTGGAAGCAACTCAACATCCGCCGTTAGGCATATTTGAGAAATAAGCCATGAAGAATAATAAAACAGATGAATTCTACGATATTGCACTTTCATTTGCTGGAGAAGATAGGAAGTATGTTGAAGAAGTTGCAAATCTTCTTAGATCAAGAAAAGTAAACGTATTCTATGATCAATTCAAAAAGGTAGATCTTTGGGGCAAAGATCTTTATCAATATCTTAGCGAGATATATCAGAATAAGGCTGTTTATACTGTTATTTTTATTTCCAAGCATTACAAAAGTAAACGCTGGGCAAATCACGAGCTAAAAAGTGCACAGGCCCGTGCATTAGAAGAAAATGAGGAATATATATTGCCTGTTAGATTCGATGAGACCGAGGTACCTGGGATTAGAAAAACAACAGGATATGTAGATTTAAACTCAACAACTCCAGAGGAATTAACCTCTATGATCTGTCAAAAACTTGATAATATAGCGAAGTATTTTACAGATCTAAGGTATATAGACGATATTAGTTCCCTATACGAGTTTTCTTTAAATAAGCTTTTAGCAATTATAGGGTGGTGCTATAGAAATAGAAAATATCAAGAGGTGATTAAGTTAATCAAAAAAATAGATTTCTACCTTCAGAAGAAGATGCAGTGGACAAAAAGGAAAAAGTATCTATATATGGCTCTTGAGGCTGCAAATAATTTAGGGCAAAAAAGTCTAATTGTTGAGTTTAAGGGAAATATCACAACAATAGCTATGCATCAGGGGGATTTTGATGAATCGTTTAAACTCTGTAAAGAAATCGTTGATATTGCAGAAAAACATCATGATAATAATGAGCTCTTTTATGCGTATCATGCTATAGGGAGAGTTTATGAAGCAAAAGAGGATTATGAAAAGGCTAAGGACTTTTATAAGAAGGCACTGAATATATCAAGAAACTTCTTATCTCAGAGAAGCTCATCAAACACGATTCATGAGTTGGCAGTGGTCATGTATCGAATGGGAGAATATAAAAAAGCTGAGGAACTTTATAAAGAGGCTATAGAAATTGCAAATATGACAGGTTTTGATTTCATTAAAGCATGCAGTTTACATGGGCTTGGACTCCTTTATCAATATAAAAGCTCTGGAATGCAAAATATAGAGATGGCTGAAGACTATTATAATAAGAGTCTTGAAATAAAGAAAAAATTAGATGATCAGGAAGAAATAGCTCGAACTGAATACCAGTTGGCAGATTTGTATTATGAATCAGGCAAATATAAGGATGCATTAAATCTCATTAAGCATTGTGTAGAAGTTTTTGAGAAAACAGAGTCTCGCTATCTTGGGCAGGCAAGAGCTTTAATGTTGCAGATATCAGAAAAATGTGGTTAAGCGAATATAAAACCTGTGGCTAACCATATCATCAATACGGATAGATAAGAATTGCTGGTTATGGCAAGTGTTAGGCAGTAAGGAGGATACGTTATGAATTCCAAAGTAAACTTAATAGTTGAAGAGGTGCTATTCAATGTAGAGCATAGGCACTGGGTATTCACTATTCCAGCGTGCCTGCGATGGTGTTTCAGATTCCATCGCAACTTACTTGGAGACTTATCCGATGTGGTGCTGATATACTTACCTACTACATGCAACAGATGACAGGTCACAAAGATCAAATTCCTATCACTCAAGAACAGCACCATCACTGCTCCAGTGCTCTCCTCTACTATCAGTGAATGCAGGCAGGAGGAAATTATACAATGAAGTCTTCCAGATATAATATTTTTGTGGATTGTCCCGAGACGGGAGAAGTAGCTCTCTATAACACACTTTATGGGAGTCTTACACTTTGGAGCCATAATGAAATAGGAACTGTAAAGCATATTCTTGCTGAACCTAATCAATTTTCAGAAGAAAATGTAATAAAGGCTGTTTTGATAGAACAACAGCATTTGATTGATGATTATACGGATGAAATAACAATTATTGAAAATCGTAAAATTTCAGGGATTAAAGATGAAAATCGCCTTGATGTAGTTGTCATGCCTACGCTTGAATGCAACTTTGCTTGTGTTTACTGCTATGAAACTCATCGTCCATCCAAAATGACAGATGAAACTGAGGCAGCCATTAAGAAATGGATAGGGAGAGAACTGCCAAAATACAAAGTGATTATGTTGCATTGGTTTGGTGGCGAGCCCTTGTCAGAGTATCAACGAGTTATATCTATTTCTCAGTACGCTACGGACTTGGCTGACAAGTTAGGGGTATCTTGTTTCAAACATATTACAACAAATGGCTACTTGCTAAATAAAAAGCGATGTAAAGAACTAATTAATACCGGTATCTATGATTTCCAAATTACGGTAGATGGGTCTCCTGAAATTCATAACCAACTGCGGATTTTAAGGAACGGGAAGGGAACTTTTAAGAGACTATTTGAAAACATTAACATGTTGGCCCGAACCGATGAACAGGTAAAAATTTCACTTCGAGTTAATTTCAATCACAATAATCTACACTCAATTCCATATCTACTTGAAATGTTTCCGATGGATGTACGAGCACATCTGCGGGTAGTGTATGAACCCATTTTTGGTCATTGTTCCCTGAACGCAACGGATAATCTGCCATCTAAGGAGATCTCCGAAGCAATGATCAATTACTACAAACTAGCAGCGCAGCTGGGTTATGATGTTGTGTTAGGACAAGCCAGCCAGCATATCTATACTGGTAAGTTGGTCTATTGTTTTGCAGAGCGAGAAAATCAATTCATCATCAACTATACAGGTGATGTTTACAAATGTAGTGTAAGCCAATTCAATCCTAAAGAGAGAGTAGGTTATATTCGCACCGATGGCATGTTCATTAAACAAGATGACCAATGGAATCAGTGGGTGGATACAGATGATTTGTTTGAAGAAAAGTGTTACTCTTGCGTTTACTTACCATTATGTATGGGTGGATGTCGAAAGACACGATTGCGGCAAAAAGAGACAGGTAGCTATTGCTCGCTGTTTCCCACTAATACATCTTATATCCTAAAACAGGTAGCCTTTGGACAGTTTGAAGATATAATACGGCGAGAAAGCGAGTTGTAATATTAAGTTTGAAGTGTTTTTAAGTTAAGTTCGGTAATGGTTTGACTATTTTATGCTAAAGGAGGTGATATCGTAGTGAAAGTAATCGCCAAACCCAAAAAGGAAGAAGAAGTTTTAGCCTCAGTCAAAAAAGATGCAAAAGATGAGGAAATCCTCAAGAGTCTTGTCACAAAAGCAGAACATTGCGTATGTTTAGTCACGCGTTGTGCTAGTGGATAATTCTGGGTATAGGGGGCAGTTGCTATTCTGAAACTTACCCACATTTCTGAATAAAATTGGGCAAAAAAGAGTATTTTCTATCTCAAAATGTAGTAGAATAGTAGGGTCAGACCTCCAAAGCGGAATTAAGCGGGAGTGAAACTTTTGCCTAACAAATCGCTGAAGCTGACGGCGGGCAAGCCCGCCGCAGCTTAGCTCAATCGTTAGGCGTAATATAAATAAATATGGAATTGCACAAGCTGGTTGAAAGTATCATCATTCAATTATCCAAGTTGGATCAAAGTAGGAATTGGAAGGGTGAACTTAATTGGCAATGGTTAGGAGCAACAGATCGATGTTGGCGTTGCGGTAAGGTTGCTGGTGAAGAAGTAGAAATTGGAGCATTGGAGCGGCATCATATAATTCCACGCTCAGAAGGTGGATTGGATACAGATGACAATAACTCTTTACTCTGCGGGAATTGTCATAATGTTGTACACAGGCGTCACATGGGAGTCATCGGCTCGAAGCAAACCCGAGACAAAGAGTGGCGAAGTGTTTTAAAATCAAAGAGTGTTTGCATAAGCCAGAAAATGCCTGATATAAAGCATGCCTTAGGAAAATGCACAAAGTGTGGCAGTGCTGGAAAGATCATAGGTGTTTCGGAAGGATATTGGACTAATAAAGGAATGGTGGTGTTTCTTGAGTGTGAGGATTGTAGACACCTCTTCGCTATTCCATTTCTGGATACAACAGCACTTGATAGTTACGATTAATAACTAAGAGCGCCTAACCCATCGCTGAAGCTGACGGCGGGCAAGCCCGCCGCAGCTTAGCTCAATCGTTAGCTAACAATTAAGGAGGGTTAAGAAAGTGAATAGAAACGAGGTTAGTAATATTAGTCTAATGTCTTCTTATAGGCTTTTGCCAAGGTTGGGTGGATAAGATGGCGGGGTTTGATGAGATTAGTAGAAAACCAATAGATTGGCATATAAAATGCCTTGAGACCCTAAAGGATGATGTTAAAAGGGAATTAAGGGGTATTAGGATAGAAAGGGCAGTTGACTTCTCAGATATATTTGTCTATATGTATCCTAATAAGATGGACAAGGTATGGATTTCAAGTGAGCTTATCCAGTTTATGTTTAATAATAGGGCAAACTGTAGGTTTATCCTCCTTCCAGGGGCTGCCTGGGAGATTATAAGGCACATTAAAGGAAGTAGAGAGATTAGATTTAAAGAGGATTTGGACTATAAGAAGTTTATAAATAGCCACTATGTAGATAGATTTATGAAGGCATTTCTTAATAAAAATCCCAGAGAGATTGAGAAGGCTTATAGGGAGATGGAAGAGAATTGTTCTCTTATCGGATTCCTTATAAAGGCAGGCATAAGGAGATGGATAGGTGCTCCCATCGACAGAATAACAAAGCTCATTCAATCTAATACTTTAGTTTCTGCAGACACCTTGGTCAACCTTAAGTCCTCAGGATGTAACAGGAATATTTATGAAAGGGTATTAAAGGAGCTGAATATAAGGAGGTCTTCTATTCTGGATGAGGTCTCAAACACGGTTGATGCCCATAACTTTGCCACGGTCTATGCCTTGAATGAAGCCTATGGAAAAAGGCATTACTTTAATGTTGTAACCAGCTCATCCATTCCTTCTTATGCCTACAGCCAGGTAAGATGGCAAGGAGGTTTTCTTCATAGAAGCTCTGTTGATGTTGCCTATTATGTAGAGACAAGGTATAGTAAGAGGTCTATAAGGGAGATTGAGGATTGTATAAAAGAAAATGAATCTTTAAGGAAAAAGGAAGGTGGTTCAACTCCGATTGGAGAGCTTAAAGGGTATGACAGATTTCTCTCATTCCTTGAAGAGACATCTAAGGTTCCTCAAGAGAATATAGAGAGGGAACTTCCCATAGAGGAGGTTTATAGGAGCCTAAAAGATGAAGAGAAGTTTTGGAACAGGGTCAATGAGATTGGAGAGCAATACAAGGAAGTGACAGAAAAAGCCAATACCATACTTAAGGAGTTCTTGCCATACGATCCATATGTAGATTCATACGAGGATTTTAAAATGGCTCAGGAGAGACGCTTCCAGATATGGGAAAGGAGGAGGTCAATAAGGACATGAAAGAAGAATTTACCCAAGAAGAAGAAAGGGCGTTGCTTTTGGAGATGATTTGCACCATCTATTCAAACTTTGACAATATAGAGGGATTGATAAGGGAGATAATGGATAAGAGATGGTGGAAGAAGGTTTTGGCTGATGAGAGTTGCCTTATGATATTTAAAAATGGAGACTATGAGAGCATACTCCCCTGCATTCACTATAATAGAAAAAAGAAGCATTGCTGGGATGAAGAAAGTGCAAAAGGACTTTTTGAGGAGGCAAGGGATAAGGGAATCCCTCTCTTTCCCGATAAATGGTATCTTCCCGAAATCAAGTCTAAGGCTATAATCCCCCTAAAAGATTCCAGAGATAAGGTGATAGGGCTTCTTAACCTTAGCAGTAAAGATAAGGATGCCTTTAGAGAAGGTGATGAAAAGATAATGCAAATAGCCATTCATACAGGAATTGTCATTGGAATAGGAAATGGATATAAAAGAAGATTAATAATGCTGTCAAGAGTAAGCGATGAGCTGATGAGGAATCTTGAGAACCCTGAGCTATTAGACATTATGGTTAAGATTATCAAAGAGATATTGCAGGCAGAGGTATGTTCATTGTTTTTGGTCTCTGAGGATAAAGAGCACCTCGAGTTAAAAAGGGAATATGGCTATCCCGTAGGGAAAGAGCGGATATTTAAACAGACACCACCTCTTTTGATTACAGATGGAGAAAAAACAGGGCTTCCAGGATATGTTGCCTCAACTCAAAAAACCATTCGCTTGGATAAAAAAGGGATAATGGAACATCCATCTTGGAGTGGTAATGAAAGAATATCTTCCTTAGAATATCTTAAATCAGGAAAGTGCTTTTCCTTGATGGCTACACCCATTAAAAGAGGGGATGAGCTTCTTGGCGTTCTAAAGGTTGAGAATAAATTGGATAAGGATGGCTATCCTGAGGGGATGAAATTTTCAATAGAGGATGAGATATTACTTCACATCTTCTCTGATAAGATTGCCTTATCCCTTGAGATAGCGGATTCAATCAGAAAGAGAAAGGAGGCAGAAAAAATCACAAGGTCTTTTATAAGGGCTACCTCCCATACCCTAAGGACACCAATGCATACAGTCCTTGACTGCTTTGACCAATTGGAGGAGGAAAAACCCGAGCTTGAGGAAAATGAGTTATTTCAGGTTCTAAAGCAGGAAACCTATCGCTTTGCAAGGCTCGCCAAAAACCTCCTTTATCTCTCTAAACAAGATACAAAGACCCTAAGATTCATCAAGGAGGATTTTGATATTGGTGAGATAATAAAGAGAATAAGGGTTTTATTCAAAAGGTCATTTCTTACCCAAAAAATAGAATTTGTCTATATTCCTAAAGGGGATACATCCCTCTATGCAGATAAGGATGCGCTTATGGATGTATTCATAAACCTTATGGCAAACTCTGTTCATGCTATTAAGTGGAAGGAAAGGGGATTTGGTAAGATTATGATAGACGTTAAGGATTCTAATGGATTTTTGAATATAGAGGTAATAGATGATGGGGTTGGGATGGATAAGGAATTCAAAGAGGCTATGAAGGAGGCAAGGGAGAAGAAGGGAAGGATGGGCTTGGGTCTTAGGGTGGTAAAGGCAATTATAAAAGGCCATAAGGGGAAAATATATCTAAAGGATAATCCAGAAGGGGGAGCTATATTTGGTTTCACCCTTCCAAAGCCAAAGGAGGGAAGATGAAAAAGAAAATCTTGTTTGTTGAGGATGATTACGGAGATAGGTTTGTTCCTAAAAGGAAGCTTGAAAAAGAGGATTTTGAGGTTGTGGTTGCTGAAACAGTAGAGGATGCAATAGATCTGGCAGAAAAGAAGAATCCTAATCTTATACTCCTTGATATAAGGCTTCCTCAAAGAAAGGGAATGAAGGGAAAGATGGATATGGAGGGAGGGTATAAGGTTGCAGAGGCCCTTAAGGATAGAAAAATACCCATAATCTTTACCAGTGTCTATGAGGATGAGGAGGATATAAGAAGGGGGATGGATTTAGGGGCAATAGACTTCTATATAAAACCATTTAGCACAAAGGCATTAGTAGAGAGGATTAGGGAGATACTTCAATGATTGAAGATATTTTAGCAGAAAGGCTTGAGATTGCCTATGAACAGTTATCTGCAATTAGAGAGATTCATAAGGCCCCAGTAAATCTTAATATTAAGGAATTATATGAATTGGGATTGAATAAAGCTATCAAATTATTAACGGGAGCGAACCCAAACAAAGGCTTTTTTATGGATAAGGATGAGGTATCAAAAAAACTTGAGGGAAGAAGAAGGTATAAAAAAATCATTGAAGATGTTATCAAGAAAAAAAAAGCATTCTGGGACAATAGGTTCTTATGTATTCCATTGATTGCTCAAGGAAGAGAGGTAATTGGGGTAATTATCCTTGAAGGGTTTCCTGAAAAGCCCTTTACTTATGATGATGTAAAAATATTACTTCCTATTATCTCTTCTTTAGCAAATGTTATTCAAAATATGAAATATGCACAAGCTCAGCTTAAGAAACAGTTTGGTGATAAACTGGGGGAGGAAATATATAATGATAAAAGTAAGTTAGAACCAAAATACTTAGAAAAAACCACTGTGCTCTTTGCGGATATAAGAGGTGCTACAAAGCTTGTGGATTGTCTCTCCAAAGAACCAACTCTATTTTCTAAGGTTATGCAGGATTTTTATGAGAAAGGAAGGGAGATTATTTTAGACCATTCTGGAATAGTTGATAAATTCCTGGGTGATGGACTAATGGCTATATTTGGGGTAAATGATGAACAACCCTATGGAATAAATGATGAGAATCCTCCATCAAAGGCTGTACTTTCTGCATTAAAGCTGGAAGAATGGTTTGATAAGGAATTTTTTCCAAAGTGGAAAGATGATTTTATTAAGAAACTGCACAAATTTGAAGATATAGCCCTTGGAATTGGTATTGCTACAGAGGATTCAATGGTTGGCAACTTTGGAAGGGGAGAGCTTATAAATTTTACCTCCCTTGGTAAGTCACCAAGCTTAGCCTCTAGAATCTGTGATGAAGCAAGGGAAAAGAAGAAAAGAAAGCCAAAAAGCATTATCTTGATTGATGAGGGAACAAAGCAGTATCTTCCTGAAGGATTTGAGATAGAGCATTTTAAGGATATTAGCCCCAAAAATATGCCACATCGCTATCCTATCTACAGGATTATGGGTGTATAAGGTTGATGTTCTATACCTTCCATCTGAATTAACGAAAGTAGAAGGACACTATGTTAGGCACAGAGGCACTTAACGGGTTGAGTTAGGGTCAGAATACAGAAATAAGAAGGAAAGAAAAAGATGGCAAAGCATAGTTTTTACTTAACAAATCGTTGCAGCAGACGGCGGAGGAGCTAACTGGTTTTCAAAAGTTTGAGGTTTATCAAAGTTTTATCTTGCTATCAAACTTTTGTGGTAATCCTCCCCGCCGCACCTGAACTTTATCGTTAGAATAAAAAAATAATCACACAAAGACACAAAGTCACAAAAGAATTGAATAAAACAATAAACCTTATGTGTTCTTTGTGGCTTTGTGTGAGAAAATAAAAAGAGATATATTATGGGCAAACCGTGAATGTGGAATGCACAATAATTCGGTGAGGCAGAGGAAAAGGAAAAGACAGCGAATGAGAACTTTTGTCTAACCCTGCGTTGCAGTTGACGGCGGAGGACTGTGCCGTGGTCAGAGTTTTGTGGTCTCTCAAAGTTTTATCTTGCTATCAAACTTTTGTGGTAATTCTCCCCGCCGCACCTGAACTTTATCGTTAGAATAAAAAAATAATCACACAAAGTCACAAAGGAATTGAATAAAAAGAATAAATCTTTGTGTGCTTTGAGGCTTTGTGTGAGGATATAAAAGAGAAATTCTAACCATTCGCTGCACCTGACTGCGAGGGGCTGTGGCGTGATTGAGATAGTTTTGTAATTTCCCAGAGTTTTATCTTGCTTACAAAGTTTAGTGGTAATTCCCCCCTCGCAGCAGGTGAGCTCAATCGTTAGGCAATGATGCTTTATAGTTTTATGGCATACTAATAAGTGGAGGAAGAAAATGGTTAAAACATTAGAAGCAGTATTTGATGGCAAAGTATTGCATCCTGAGGGACCGATAGATTTACAGC
>JBFLXS010000127.1 GCA_040755795.1 bacterium
GTTAATGACCCTCTGGGTTATCTTTTGGGACTCCAAAATGTCAAGAGAAACAAAAAGATGGCAAGAAATGAGGTAACACAATGCCACGCACCGTAAATATAGCCTTAAGTTCTACGCAACGCTCTCGATAGTTTAGTCTTGATGATTGACAAAAAAACACTTGACAAATTTTATTTATTGGCGTATAATATAGAATGTTTCTCTTATAAAGATTTCTCCAAATTTAAAAAAAAGGAAAAAGATGAACAATGTTTATTATGGAAGCAAAAAGGAAAAATAGAAAAAGGAGGGGGGGGAAACATATAGAGAGGAGTGTATTAATTTTTATTGCACTATTAATTACTTTTTTACCTTCACTCTATAAAAATCAAATATTAGCCAATACTCAATCCAGCCTAAAAATAAAAAGTGATTTACTTTTGACAACATTCATTCCTCAAGTCCACTATCAAATTTGTAAAGTTAAGGATTATAATAAAGCAGGCATAGGTGGAATAGAAGTTGAAGAACCTTCTTTTGAAACTATGCTTTATACAGTGCGTCCGGGGGATACCCTGTCAGAAATAGCACACAAACAAGGACTAAAGATAGATACAATTGTGAGTGCCAATCGGAATATTAAAGGAATAGCATCACTGCGAGCGGGGCAAAAACTACGACTTCCTAATCAAGACGGCGTATTTCATAAGGTTGGGAAAGGAGAAACGATAAGTAATATCTCAACTACTTATAAAATAAGCCCGGAAAAGATTCTTGATGCTAACGATATTTCAAAACCTAAAGACCTTATGGCAGGAAAAGAGATATTTATCCCGGGCGCAAAATTATTACCAGCAACAAAAGAATATATTGTTGGTGGAATGGGATTTATTAGACCAATTAAGGGTGGTTGGTTTTCAAGTGGCTATGGATACCGCCGTGACCCGTTTAATGGACAGATACGATTTCATACAGGTGTTGACATTGGCAGTTATCAGGGCACATCAATTATGGCGGCTAAGAGTGGTGAGGTAATTAATAGTGGTTGGATAACGGGTTATGGAAATATCGTGATAATCAAACATTCAGGTGGCTATGTCACAAAATATGCCCATAACTCAAGAAATCTGGTTTCTAAGGGGATGTATGTCCGACAGGGAGAAGTGATTGCATTAGTTGGAAGCACAGGAAGAAGTGAAGGTTCTCATCTCCATTTTGAAATCTGCAAAAATGGTCATCCCGTCAATCCTGCTTCCTTTATTTCACTCCCTTATTCTCGATAATTTTCTGAAATAGCCGACTTACCAATTTGAGGATACAGATAACAAGAAATAAAACATTAAAATCTTGCGACCTGTGCGGTTAGGTTTTAGGTTATTGACGCTGAAAGCGTCGAATTTTAAATAACCGTAGATGCAATCTACGGAAATAAACGCCCGCAAAACTCGACCCTGAAAGGGTCGAATGTAATCCATGGTTAGAATTCAACCCTTTCAGGGTTGAGTAGTAAGCAGGAGATTTTCTTCTCTCCGTAGATTTTATCTACGGTTATGTAAAATCAAACCTTTCAGGTTTGAGGAAATTTACTTGTAATTTCTAACCGCACAGGTCGAATTTTTTTATTGACATATGCTAAATTTTTTGCTAAAATACCCTCAGAAGGGGAAAAAATGAATGAACAGTCCAAAAGCCCCAAAAAGCAAATTACTATCAGTGGTCGAAAAATTTGTTTTATAATTTCTTCGTGTACTTCGTGGTTTTTAAAAGATAGGGCTTCACGAAATTAAAACTAAGTAATCGGTTAATTGGTAACTAATTACCATTCACCAGTTACCAATTACCAAATGTAAGGAGGTATTAATTATGTTAAAACAATTATGTATTTTTCTGATTGTATTTAGTGTTTTGTGTCTGGGGGGGCAAAAAGTTCTACTGGCTAAATCTAAAATAGAGAAAAAAGAGATTAAATGGTATCATTCTTTTGAGAAAGGGTTAAAGATGGCTAAAAAAAAGAATAAACCTTTGATGGTAGATTTTGAGGCAAAATGGTGTATCTGGTGTAAAAGATTAGATGCAACGACATATAAAAATCCAGAGGTAATTGCACTTTCTAAAAAATTTATTCCAGTCAAGATTGATTGTGATGTAGATAAAACTACACCAAACCAATATGCTGTCCGAGGCTTGCCAACGATTATCTTTATGGATACGGATAGTCAGGTAATTCATCAAGTAGTAGGTTATCGTGGACCAGAAGATTTTATAACCGAAATGAAAAAGGCACTTGCATCTACTAAAGGAGATGATAAATGATAAATAATATCTTATTTCTTTTGCTCTTTATCATTGGTTGTAGTCAGGCTAAACCTTATATTACCCCGTATCAATATCAGGAAAATCAATTAGCAAAATTACTTTATGACCGTGCCCTGGCATATCAAGACCAAAAAAATTATGAATTAGCCATTATTGAATTTCGACATTTTATTGACTATTATCCAAAGATTTATTATGCCGATGAGGCTCAACTTAATATCGGTAGATGCTATCAGGCGTTAGAACAATGGAATGAGGCGATAAATAATTATCGGCTATTGCTTAAAAAATATAAACACTCTGACTATAAAGTTGAGGCAATTTACCAAATCGGAGAATGCTACCAGGCATCTAATAAATTTAAAAAGGCAACTGAAATATATCTTTCTATCATTAAGGAACATTCCAAAACAGTCTGGGCAAAAAAGTCAAAAGAAAAGATAGAGGAGATTGCAAATAAATTCCCGCAAAGTAAAGAGTTTAAAAAAATCAATCGTCAAGCAGAGAAAATCTATCGTAAGAGTCAAAAGAAATAAAAAGGAGTGTAATTTATGGGATTTGAATATCGAGAAAGAGAATTATATTGTGATGGGCTTAAGATTGAAACCATTGCCAGGCAGGTGCAAACACCATTTTATCTTTACAGTTATGATGTCTTAACCTCTAATTACGAGGCTTATTGCCAATCTTTCTCTAATACCTTAATTTGTTATGCCTGTAAGGCAAACGCTAATCTGGCTATCCTTAATATTTTAGCCCAAAAAGGGGCAGGGGCAGATGTTGTCTCCGGCGGTGAACTATTTAAGGCATTAAAGGCAGGAATTCCACCGCAAAAAATCGTTTTCAATGGTAATGGTAAAACCAGAGAAGAACTTGAATATGCCGTAGAGAATGATTTGTTAATGATTAATGTGGATTCAATAGAGGAACTTTCATTATTGAACCAAATTGCCAGAGCAAAAGATAAAAAAGTCCGTATTGCAATTCGTGTCAATCCTGATATTAATCCACTTACTCATCATTATATTGCTACAGGCCTGGCTAAAAGTAAATTTGGAATAAGCAACCATATGGTAAAAGAGGTTTATATCCAGGTATCAAAGTCACAAAATCTTGAAGTAGCAGGAATTCATTGCCATATTGGTTCGCAAATAACTCATTGTAACCTATTCCTTGAAAGCATGCATAAGGTTCTTAAATTAGCCCGGGAACTTAAAGAGCTAAATATTAACATCGAGTATATAAATCTTGGTGGAGGTTTAGGTATCAGGTATCATGATGAAGATATTCATAGCATCCAGGATTTTGGCAAAATGCTCTTACCAGAAATTGCTAATACCAATTATAAACTAATATTAGAACCAGGACGAAGTATTGTAGGCGAGTCAGGAATTCTTGTAACTAAAATACTTCATATTAAAAAAGGACATAATAAGCATTTTATTATCGTTGATGCGGCAATGAATGATTTAATCAGACCGGCATTCTACAAGGCATATCATAAAATTCTACCAGTAATTGAAGATATAGAGCGAGAAGGATTAACGGCAGATATAGTTGGCCCCATATGTGAAGAAGGTGATTTTTTTGCCCATGATAGAGTGTTACCTAAACCTACGGCAGGAGAGCTACTGGTTATTTTAGATGCCGGGGCTTATGGAATTACAATGTCATCTAATTATAATATGCGTCCTAAGGTGGCTGAGGTAATGGTCATTAATGGAGAATATCATATTATCCGTCAGAGAGAATCTTATGAGGATTTAATTAGCAAAGAGGCAATTTTACAGATTTAATAATTCCTGTAAGCGTTCAGGTGTAAGTAAGGAAAAATGGGAAAGTAGGGAAAAAGGGGAAAAATATTAAAGAAATTCATTTCAAATTCAAGTTAAGCTGCGTAATTACACAGAGTAGAGAATACGAAGTATGGTAAGCGTTCAGGTGGTGTAACAAAAGGAGATGTGGAGATTAAGGAGATAGGGAGATATTATTAAAAAAATTGAAATTAATAGAAACTAATAGAAATTTATGGAAATTTGTTGTTTTCCACAATCAATTTCTACCTATTTCTATAAATTTCAATCTATTTCTATTATCTTATCTCCATATCACTCTTATCTCCTTATCCCCTTTCTTACACTTTTGATATATAGCCTGAACGGTTACGCCTTTTCTTTAGCAAAGTTTACAAGAATAGTCACCTTTACACCTGTAGCTTTTAAATCGGTAAATACTTTCCAGAAAACATGGACCCAGTGTCTGGTGTAGCTTGATAATACATTGAATTATTATCTCAGTAAGTAGATTTTCTTGATATCCTTCTGATATCTCCATACCTCCTTTATCCCCTTATCCCCCTTCTTATACTAACCACGATCAAAATATTCCTATTTCACAGGTTGAAAATTTTTGTTTGAGAGATATTTTTTACTTGACAAACCCTTTTCATAGGTGAATTTTTAGAGACTAAATTCATCTATGTTTAGGAGAGATAGAAAAAAATATTTTTCGTAAACATTTTGAGAGAAAAATAAGGAATAATGAGCCTCTATCTAATTCTTGCCGAGAATTGCTGTTAATATTATTTTTAGTTGACAATGGCAGGGAGGATAAAGTATAATAGTAGGCAAGATGGGTAAGAAAAACAGAGGACAGATAACAGATAACAGAAAACAGAAAAAGGGGAAGTGGAAGGTTCCTTTCAAGATTCCAAGATTTCTTATACCAAAAGATGAACCAATTACTCCAAGAGCATTTGCCTTATTAGACTACGCAGGTGGAGTACTGGTATTTTTCATCTGCTGGGTTGTGTATTTGCATACTCTTACTCCAACGATTGGGTTTCATGACTCAGGAGATATGATAACTGCGGCTTATGTCTTAGGTATCCCACATCCGACAGGTTATCCTCTTTATTGCTTGCTTGGTAAACTTTGGATGAGTCTACTACCAATTGGAAACATTGCCTATCGTATGAACTTAGCCTCTGCTCTATGTGCCTCCCTGGCGTGCATGATGGTATACTTTATCGTGTTGAAGGTAGGAACAGGGCTTGTCCATGCAGGACTTGCGAATCAAAGCAACGCACAGACACGAGGTCTGTCCCTACATCAACTTATACCCGCAGCAGTAGCTGCTTTCATGCTTGCTTTTGCTACTACCTTCTGGGAACAGGCAGTAATAGCTGAGAAATACTCACTAAATGCTCTGTTTGCAACATTACTAATCTTTATCCTACTAAAGTGGGCAGAAGCAATGAGCACGGAGTATAGAGCACGGAGCATGGAGGTAAAAGCTCAAAGCTCAAGGCTCAAAGCTCAGAGATATCTCTACCTCTTCGCTTTCACCCTGGGTTTATCTTTCACTCATCACATGCAAACAATCTATTTAGTGCCAGCAAGTGTATTCTTTATTCTATTAATTAGTATTACCAGTTGGATGAAGAAGAAAACTCATGTAAAAGCAAAAAAAACTATCAGGCAAAATAATAAACAGTTTTTATTTAATATTCTTTATCTTCTAAAGTCTATCTATAAAAAATTATTGATTTTAAGACCTGTATTAATAATGTTTTTTCTTTTTATTATTCCCTTACTCCTTTACTCATACCTTCCTCTACGAGCTTCTCAAAATCCACCTGTTAATTGTAGTGACCCGGATAACTTAGAAAGATTTATTGATCATATTAGTGCTAAAGATTATAGAGATATTTTTGTATCTCCTATATTAAAAGAAAGGTTACAAAGGGGTAAGTTTCACATAAGTCTTTTCTTTAGTCATCAGTTTACTAATTATTTCATTTGGATTGGAATTGTAGGAATGTTAATTCTCTTTTTTAAAAAAATAAAGATTTTTATCTTTTTAATACTGATAGTCATTATGAATATAACCTTAGCCACAATTTATAGTATTCCTAATATTGAAGATTATTATATTCCTACATTTGTTATCTTTGCTATTTTAAGTGGTTGTGCAATTAAATGGATAACAGAAAAGATTATTTCTTTTTTTACAATCAAAAAAATACCAATTTTCTTCTTTATAATTGTGTATTTAGTTTCTATGATTTTCTTAATTCTATTCCTTTTTAATACAAATTATAGTTATACTAATAAACATAAGTATTATTTAGCATATGATTATGGAAGAAATATATTAAATGATTTAGAGGAAGAATCAATTATCTTTTTACATACAGACATGAACATTTTCCCATCTTTTTATATTCAAATTGTAGAAAAAATTAAGACAAATATATGCTTTGTTATTTCAACCTTCCTACATTGTGATTGGTATGGAGCTCAAATTAAAGAAAAACATCCTGATTTGGAATTTGAGCTTTATCCTAAGGAAAGAATTATGAAGTTAAAATCAAATAAAAGAACGGAACTTACACAAGTTAGATTTGATGAACTTATAGAGAATAATCTTAACAAGTATCCATGTTATATCTTATTTAATGAAGAAATTACTCATTTAGCCTCAAATTATCCATTAGTTCTCCAAGGATTACTCTGGAGGATAGCAAAGGATAAAAAAGAAGTGGATAAATTATCTAATGTTATTCTAAACAGAAAGTTAAGACTTAACTTAAGAGGAATATATGATGATATAATCTATACTGATGGTATGAATTTTAACATTGAGTGGACTAAATTTACTTTGCAAAACTATGCTGCAGTGTACAATAACTGGGGAGTACTTTACTATAAAAAGGGTATGTATGATGAATCTATTAATTATTTTAAAAAAGCTATAACACTAAATCCAACTCTTTCAAGTGCATATTTAAACATTGGTGATACATATGAAGAAAAAAAGGAGTATAATAAAGCAATTATCTATTACAGAAAGGTAATTTCTCTTGACACTAATAGTGAAGAAGCTTATAATAAAATAGGTGAAATTTATCTTTTAAAAGAGAAATATAGAGAATCAATCTGTATTCTTCAAAAGGCAATAAAATTAAATCCTAAAAATGTTAAAACTCTTTATACTCTTTGTAAAGCATATTATAAAAATGGTGATATAAATAATACTTGTAAAACATTAGAGAAACTTTTAGAGTTAGTACCATTTCGTGATGATATTCGTCAAGCTCTTTTAGCCATACGACATGGACAGGAGATTGTCTGGGATTAAATAATTCCTATTATTGAATTTTTAGAGACTGAATTCACCTATGTTTAGGAGAGATAGAAAAAAATATTTTTCGTAAAGATTTTGAGAGAAAAATAAGGAATAATGAGCCTCTATCTAATTTTTCACCGAGAATTGCTGTTTTTTTTACATTTTGCTTGACAAAAATCCAGTTTTATGTTATATTATAAAAAAGCTTGATATGATTAGATAAAACTTCAGAGTCAATCTGGCAGATGGAAGGTAGGTGAAAAATAGATTTAGTTTAAATCTGCCACGATTTTGGTTAACATAATAAAATCTAAAAGAAAGGAGGTTTTTAGAAGATGAATAAAAAGATTATTTTAGGAATTTTGGTGGTTTTAGGAATGCTTTTGGGTATGGGAACTTTGAGTGAGGTAGATGCTACTACCTATTATGTAGATGCAGTGAATGGAGATGATAGTAATCCTGGTACGCAAGAAGAACCGTTTAAGACTATTGGGAAAGGAGTAGAGGTATCTATTGATGGAGATACTGTACAATGTGCCCCTGGGACATATACTGAAACTGTAACTATTACTGAAAGGATTGCACTTGTTGGTGGAGGAGCTGAAACAACTATAATAGATGTTTCAGATTTTCCAGGTGATGAGAATGCGGTAACTTTCTTAGGCAGTGGAGCAAATAACGCTACTATTACTTGCTTTACAATTACGGGAGCAACAGGATGGGAATACAAGGGTCATGGAATATATTGCGCTAATAGTAATCCTACCATTATCAACAACACTCTCATAGATAATTTTTATGGTGGGGGTATTGGTTATCAATCATCCTCTCCAATTATTATCAACAATATTATTATAAAGAATGGGGATTCTGGTATTGAGGGTTATTCAGGAGGAGATTCAAGACCAATCATCATCAACAATACTATTGAAGGGAGTGAATATGGTATCTGCTGTAGGGGAAATCCAACTATTACTAATAATACTATCATAAGGAACTTCTGGGGTGTCGTTTGTGGCGGCAGCAACTGCTCACCAACTATTACCAATAATACTATTAGAGAAAATGGTTATGGTATCAACTGTAACCACACTTATAATTCCTTAGTTGCTATCACGAACAATATAATTAGAGGGAATATTGCTGATGGAATCATAGCTACCAATTACTCTTCACCGACCATCACTAATAATACTATTACGGGGAATGGAGAAAGTGGTATTTACTGTGAATTTGATGCTTCCCCATCTGTCACCAACAACATAATTACAAATAACAAAAAAGGTATCTATTGCATTTTTAACTCTTATCCCCAAATTGATTATAATGATGTTTATGGTAATAGCGAAGATGATTATGATGGTTGTGTAGCTGGAGACAATGATATATCCGAACCACCACAATTTGTAGATGAGGCAAATGGAGATTATCATCTTAAACCAACCTCTCCTTGTATTGATGTAGGCTCAAATACAGCTCCAGCACTACCAGATACGGATATGGATGGTGAACCAAGGATAATCAATGATGTAGTTGATATGGGTGCGGATGAATACAGTAAGGTGTTAGCGATTTTCATGGAGTTAAATGATGTTGAATTTCATACAGGTGATACATTAACTATTGATGCGCATGTAACTAATGGTAAAGAGGAAGTGGATGTAGAAGGAAAATGTTGGGTTAGATTTCCTGATGATTCATTAATATCCCTATTGAATGTTCCTAAGGCTACCTTACCACCAGAACTTGATATTACCATGCCTTTACTTCCTGGTGGTTATACCTTTAATGGAAGTGAACCAGCTGGGGAATATCAAGCCGGTGGAAGATTAGCCTGCCCTATTACCCTTGATTATTTCAGCACAGACATCGAAACCTTCACATTTATCCCATGATTTTAAAACAGCAATGGGTATCCATTTTGACTACCTTTGTAACCCAGCCGTGCTTTTTAATGATGTCAAGGCTGGGTTTTTTTGTAGAGTTTTTAACAATGGATGTATGTCAACTGCAAATTTTTTGTTTGCAAAGAAAATGAAAATGTGATATGCAGACTTCTCCAACCTGACTCCAAATTTTTGGACATTAGCTTTAGCGATAACTTCTTGATTTTAAACACGTTGAATTTTTAGCCAAAATCATTGCAAAAAATCTCTCTTTTAAATTCAATATGTTACAGAGTCAAGAAATTTGCAAATGTCCAATTTAACGACATTCTCGTAACTAATTGAAATGCCATATCTTATAGCGAACGACACCTCAACTTTGGAGAAGTCTG
>JBFLXS010000128.1 GCA_040755795.1 bacterium
AGAAAGATTTAAGATTTTAAAGATAGCATTCATAAAACCCAGTTTTTAAGTTATCGGACTTCTTATGTTAAAAATTAAAGTCAAAACCGATAAGAAAAAAAGGTAGATTTTATGTCAACAGCCTGTCTACTTGCTACTCGCTACTTAATAATAGATAAGGAGTTGATGAGAAAATGGTTAAAAAGAATTTAATTGTTTTAGGGATTTTAGGATAGAAAAGGAAGGTAGATGTTCATAAGAAAGCTTTGGGATTGCAAGTATAGACATTAATTCCATCTACTCTATTTAGATCAAGGTCAGTAGTAATAACACTTCTGATTCCTAAATAGAACATAGTAGCGGCATGAATAGCATCTCTGGTAAGAAGTGAAAACCTTGCCATATACTCTAATGCTCTCAAGGTAACAATAGATGGGATTTCTACTATGATGAGATTAGGTATTAAGGAAAGATCAGTGGTTATTTGCCTGAGATAAGGAATATGCTTTGTAATGATAGTTGAATCTTCTCTGAGTTTGTCGAGCCATTTGTCCTGATACTCTTTAATTAGTTTGATTCTTAATAGACCGTACCAGGATTCTTCCAGAATTAAAGTAGAAATGACTGAAGTAATCTTTCTTTTTGCTATTTTCCGAAGAAGATTACTGCATTCTGAGAAATATTTAGCCTCAGTAACGCAAGAGTTAATAACAAAATTTGCATCCCAGAAGATAACATTAGGGAGTGAAGCATCAAATTTCAAAATCCTTGCTGACACCGTAAAAGCTCCCTTCTTTTAATAGCGACTCGACATCAATAGGATGGTTAAGGGTAATACTCCCAATCATATCCTCTACCGGATCGAAATTATTATCCCTAACTGTCTCAAAAGTTATTATCCTGGCTCTTTTGCTTAAATTGATAATTTCTTTAGATAGATTTAACTCAGCTTGCATGATAATTACCTCGTCTGAAGATAATAATACCATAAGTATCACTCTTTGTCAATTAAAATTTTAACTCAGAAACATTTCTGAGACAGCCCTTCTGGGAAGGGAAAAAATCAGTAATCGGATGTAACAGATAAAACGGATAAATAAAAAGATAAAAAACATATCCGATCAATCCGTTTAATCCGCTTACCAAAAATTAAAAAGAAGTTAATTTTTTTGGGATTTTAGAATTAGGTTTATCGGTTATAAAAAAAGCAAGAGGAAACTTTTTACGCTCCCTCTTGCTTCCAAGTGATACATAGAGTCATGCGTTCGACTCCATCACTGTCTGACAATTATACTATACCACATTTTCATAATTTTGTCAAGTGTTTTTTTCATGAATATTTTCTCTGAAGCGGAGGGAGGCGGAATCGAACCGCATACCAGTTAAGGTATCACTTGTTTATCAGACAGTGAGGCTACCATAGCCCAACTCCCTCCTGCAATTATGATACCATAAATACTGCTCTTTGTTAAAGAAAATTAAACTTAGCAACATTTCAGAAACATTTCTGAGGCAGATTTATTGGAAGGGGAAAAATTCAGATTGCCAGATGGCAAATAAAAAATGTAAAAGTAACTATTCAGTTCTTTTGACAGGATTTACAGGATGTTAAATAAGTAGATTATCTGTTCGACGGATTGTCACGGCACATGAATTACAATTGGTGAACTATTTGACTGCCACTCATAAGGATGTTGGATTGGTTATTAATTCCTGACCTGTCGTCAGGACAGATTTTGGAGAAAAATAAGGTTGAAGTAAAGCGAAAGAAAAGAGAACTGTCGGAATATTCATCGGAACTATAACCATGATGAACAGGATAAACAAAAATCCCGTTAATCCTGTTCATCCTGTCAAAAATAGACCTGAATAGATACATGTAAAAAGAGTAATGAGGTAGAGAAAGAGAAAGAATACCAACCCAAAGCCAGACAAAAAATCTTTCTACTCTCTACTTAATAAAGACTTCTGCAAAATGCCCCGAAGCTGTCATTGCGAGGAGCAAAGCGACGAAACAATCCCTTTATTTTTGCAAGGGGTTGAGATGGCTTCCCCTGAACTTGATTCAAAGTCAGGTGATTCAGGGTCGCTTGCAATGACAAATAATGACAAATTAGGCTATTTTGCAGAACTCTAATTCTTAAAGAGATAAGGAGGGTCTAAAATGAACGAACTTAAGCAGTATCAGTTAGATTTAAAGCAGAGTCTTTGGAGACTCGGTGTGGTTAGGGCGTTGCTTTTGGTTGTAACTCTGGTGTGGAATCCTCTTCAGGTAGCTGGGCAAGATTCCTGGTATTATTCCGGTTGGAGTTATCGTCGCAGTGTGACCGTCACGAACAACACTACTTCCGCCTTGACGGACCATCAAGTGCTGGTCAGCTTGACCTCGGCTAACTTTGACTTCAGCCATCCCAATTCTGATGGGAGCGACATCCGATTCACCTACTGGAACGGGGCTTCAGAGACGGAAATTCCCTATTGGATCGAGCGGTGGGATTCGGGTGCTCAACAAGCGAAGGTTTGGACCAAAGTCCCAAACATTCGTGAGAGTGACACTTCAACCATCTACCTCTATTACGGGAATTTAGGCGCCAGCAGTGCGAGCAATGGAGATGCGACCTTTGACATCTTCGAGGATTTCAATGTAGACGATGACGAATGGACAGAATACGATCCCAACAACAAAATCGAGCTGGACTACACAGTGGATCACCGATTGGAGTTTACCAATTGGAAAAGAACCGATCCAGGGTATGTTTATAAAGCCTACTCCATACCGGAGAACTTTGTTGAAGACTTTGAGATTAAGATTACCGGACATGGAGGGAATGCGAATCCAGTGGGACCTGCCTTTACAAATTATGTAGGCAACATTGCTTCTTCATCAAGTACATCCAACATCATATGGACGCGCTATACTGAATATTCATATGTTGAAGGGCCAGTTCAAGGCAGTCAAATCCTCAATTATTACTGTAAGAATGGGCAATATAGCGAAAGTAAGCCCATCATGATTAATCAAGGTACGCTGTACTATGTACGCGTCACAAAAAGCGGGGACTCAGTCACATTAAGCGTCTTTGATGATTCTGACCGTACGAGTCACATACCAGGAAGCCCAGTTACAAATGTCATCAATTTTTCTGGAATATCTTTTGACCACTATTATCCGATAACTGCAATTACAGAGGGTCCAGTGAACTGGGAATGGACCGACGGCTGGACAGGCAACTACAAAGTCCGCAAATACACCGAGCCCGAGCCGACGGTGGCGGTGGGAGCGGAAGAGAATTCCCTTACTGGTTCCATCTCAGGCAAAGTCACTGAATCTGATGGGATGACAGCTATCGAAGGGGCGACGGTGCTGGCTTTGGATGGAACGGGGACGGTGAAAGGTTCTACTACGACAAGCGTTGCGGGGACTTATTCTATTTGCAATTTATCGCTCGGGACCTACAGCATCGCCGCAGCCAAAGGTAGCTATGCCACACGGGTAAAAGGGAATATTGTGGTGACCGCAGGGACAGAAACCTTGGGAGTTGATTTTCAACTGCCTGAAATCGGACCAAGGGGTGGAAAGATTGTGTTTTGTTCTTATCGGAATGGCAACTATGACATATATACAATGAATGCTGATGGGAGTAATTTAACGAGATTGACAAATGATCCTGCTGCGGATGAGTGTCCAAAATGGTCAAAGAATGGAACCAAGATAGCGTTCTTGTCTAACAGAACCGGTAGTTGGCAAATCTGGGTTATGGATGCAGATGGTTCAAATTTGAGGCAAGTGACCAATGTGGCCGAAGCTGTTTATCTAAGTGATTTTAGTTGGTATCCTGGCGATCAAAAGATAGCTTTTATAAAGAGCGGTTATTATTTATGTTCCATAAATATTGATGGAAGTAATTTGACTGAGATAATCTCGCCAGAAGGAAGTCCATTTCCAGCTCCAAATGGTTGCGATGTCTCGCCCGATGGGACAAGATTTGTCGTCGTGAGGAAATTCACTGGCTGGGGACATGACATAGAATTGTTTATTTATGATATTGTTGGAAAATATCTGGGGACTCTTACCTGGACGCCTATGGGAGATAAAACAGAAAGCCAAAGTCCAGCCTGGTCCCCTGCTGGTGATAAGATAGCTTTTGAGGGAATTCGCCATTTTCCAGCATATCCGATTAAGAATATTTTTGTCATTAACCCCGATGGTTCCAATCTGGGAACTGTTACAGATTTTAAGTCAGGAAATGGTTGGGAGGCAGGCAAACCCAGATGGTCCCCTGATGGACAAAAGATTATCTTTTATGGACAATGGGAGACTTCCCCGAATGAACTATACATCATTAATAAAGATGGAAGTAATCTAAGAAGAATAACCAATAACTCTTTTGATGACATTCATCCTGACTGGATTTATGGCTATGTCTCACCAACGAGTGGTTCCATCTCTGGCAAAGTCATTGAATCTGATGGGATGACGGCTATCGAAGGGGCGACGGTGCTGGCTTTGGATGGGACGGGGACAGTGAAAGGTTCTACTACGACATCCGCTGCAGGAACTTATTCTATCACTGGCTTACCAGAAGGGACTTATACTGTAAGAGTATCAAAATCAGGCTACTTAGCTACAGAAACCAGTGGAGTAGTTGTTAAAGCAGGCACTGAGACAACAGGTGTCAACTTCATTCTCTACTCTGCTAAAATAAAACCTATCGTTTCCTCACCTCAATCTGCTGGGTCTGAAGTTTGGGTCAAGATTCAGGTTGGGGATGAGGGAGAGCCTGTTGAGAACCTGCATCACCTTAAATTTAACCTTCATTATACCAATTTTGATATTCTTGATGTGCTTGAAGTTAAACATGGTGATTTCTTAGGAGATGACCCCATATTTCAGGAAGACCACTCTTCTCCAGGTACAGTAACGGTATTTATTGGTAGAAAACCAACTGAACAAGGCGTAACAGGCTATGGGAATGTGGTCTTAGTGAAATTTAAATTATCTGCAGAGGCTCAACCTGGGACGATTAGTGTGAGTTTTAGTAAAGTAGAGGCTTATGGAACTCAAAGCTGGGTCAGCCTGTTACCTGAATCAGATGAATTTGTAACAAACAGGGTAACAATAAAACCCGAAGTTAGCTCTCCTCAACCAGCAGGGGTGAAATTTTTACTCACCATACAGGTAGGAGATGAAGATAATCAGGTAACTGAATTGTCTAATGTAGTGTATGAACTGGTATGGGATAGACCTGATATTATACAGGTGGTTAAGCCACTTTATGAAAATATCACAGCAGGTGAATTTATCGGCAGAGATTCACTCATTCTAACTGGAGGTGGTAATGGAACACTGAGTATCTGCGTGGCACGAAAAGGTGGTGGTGTAAATGGGTATGGGACGGTGACTAATATTTGGCTTAAAGTGTTAGACCAATCTGCGGTTGGTGAAGAGATTAAATTTACACTTCATAAGGTATCTGCGTATGGTTCTGAATCAAATAGAATTGGTCTTGCATCAGGTAGTTGTACATTAACAGTAGATGTAGGGACAGATACAGCCGAGGTCTGGCCTGGTGATACGGACAACGATGGGATTGTAGCATTATGGGATATAATACCAATAGTATGGTATTGGTGGTTACAGGCTACAGGACCTGCCCGTTGGTCTGATGAGACGCCACTTGAGATAAGGATAAAATGGGAAAAACAATTAGCTATTAAGTGGGGCATTGTCATCCCTCCATTTCCAGATGCCTGCTACGCTGATACCGATGGCAATGGAATAGTAAAACCAGAAGATATAATCGCCGTAGCTGTAAATTGGGGAAAGACTCAGGGTGGAAGATTAATGATGCCAGCACCTGCAAGGGCTATGAGTATCTATGAGATAGACCACTCTAAGTTTATTAAGTGCTACGAAGAAATGTTAGCAGTACTAACAGGACTACCTGATGATACACCTGGTAAGGAAGAAGTTGAGAGACAAATTTGTAAGCTCATTGAAATCAGTAACCCAGCTATATTCAAAGTCTACCCTAATCCATATCGTCCGACAACTACTCATACCCACATTGGTGGGATTAAATTTGAAAATCTTGGTACTAACTGGGATATCAAGATATACAATATCGCCAGTGAGTTAGTTTCAGAGATGCACGGTACTGAAAATGACTATATCTGGCTAACTGCAAAAGACTTTGCCAGCGGTGTGTATATCTACATAGTCAATAGCAGCACTTTAAGTAAAAAGATAGGTAAATTGGCGATAATTAAATAAAGTCACAGATGGATACGGATGTACACAGATTGCATAAAAATTACAGGTTTTTATTCTTTGTATTCACGATATTTTTTCTTATGCTCCTGATAGTAAAGGAAGAACCATCCTACAATTAGAATGGCACCAAACATTACAAATAGGAGGGTTAAGTTATCCATGAGATTATTCCTCCTCAATAAATCACAATACTCTTTTATATGTGCGTTCTTTTCGTCTATCGACTTTATCGATAACTATCAAGTTTTTATCATCAAAGATACTGTAAACGATTCGATAATCACCTACACGAATTCGATAAACTCTTTTACTTAGCTTTCTAACACCTCTTGGACGAGGGTCTACAGCTAAGTTACGAATAGCCTGGGCTACTTTATCATAGATGGTATTTGACAATTTATCAAGTTGTTTTTCAACTCTTCGGCTGGCAGTTTCGATTCTATACACGGCTTTGCCTCTTTCTGCGTTCACTATCATATTCGTCAAATGAACGACCTTGTCCAGTGGCATGTTCTGCCTCAGCAATTTGTGCATCTCGAAGGTCTTCAAGGTCTTCAAGAAGTTGGAGAAGAGTTTCATATTGCTGTGGGTGAAGAAGAACACCTTTAATAGTGTTGTTCTGGATAAGAGTTGCTGGTTTTGTTGTCAGAAGTCTTTGAAGTGCAATAACCGTACTATCAGAGATAGTTAAAGTAGTAGCCATAAATATTCACCTCTTGTCTTTAGTATACTACTATTGGTCAAAGATGTCAAGAATTTTTTTAGAAGGAGAAATGGAGAGTAAGATAGGGAGAGAATAATATTTATGGATATATTTCAAAATATGCTGCTTTATTAGGATAGTCACAAATTAGTTTATGAGAAGAAAGAATACCTTCAAATCCAAGAAGGAGAGGACAATCATCCTCAAGAGCAAGATAAGATTTAAGCGATATAGGAGGAGAGACTTGAATATCATCTAAAATAACACAAGTGATTTCACCAAGGTAGACAGGTAGAACATCTTTACTTTTACGAATAAGTCCATGGAGGTTAAAAGTAGTAGAGGAAAGCATTTTAACTAATGATTCTTTCCAGATAGACTGAGGAATTAGACATGCATACGAACCTGTATCAACAATTGCAGGACGGGGTTGAGACCAACCATCAGGAGTAGCAAAACTTACAGTAGTAATAATTCTTCTTAACCATAATAAAATTCCCTGGTCTAAAAAATGATAGTCTGGGAGTTCGTGAAATCTGAGATTAATTTTAATAGGCATAGATTCTAAGTTCCTTTTCGATAAGAAAGACAGGAAATTCTTTTCTACCTGTTTTGGTTTTAGCTTCTGTTTCTATTTGAGCAAGATTAGTTCCAGAAGAAACAACTTTTTGATTAACAACAGCTACCCATTGGTCGGGATATTGATTTCTTAAATCTGAATAATGTTTATTTAGCCATTCTAAGTCATCCCAGTATTCTTTAGAAGGTGACTTGGGTAAATTAGAAAAAGTTCTCTGAACCATAATAAACCTCCATGGAGTTAGTATACTACTATTGAATAAAGATGTCAAGAATTTTTTAGGAGGAGGAGAGGAGAAAATTGTTAACTGGTAACTGGTTAATTACCAATTACCAAATTAAAGGAGGTAGATTAAAATGTGTAAGAATGTATTAAAGGTATTGGTAGGTTTAGGTTTTGTGTTATCCTTAAACAGTCTGGTAGTAGAGGCAGCTAAAAAAGGCTCAACAGGAGCCCAGGTGCTTAAACTAAGTGTTGGTGCTCGACCTGCGGCTATGGGTGAGGCATTTGGTGCATTAGCAGATGATACAAATGCTATCTACTGGAATCCCGCAGGATTAACTCAATTGAATGAAAAACAAATTATAGTGATGCACTCTGATTGGCTCAAAGAGATAAACTACGGATTGGTCGGCTATGCACAACCATTGGCTAACGATAGAACTTTAGGCTTGAGTATGATGTATTTAGGCTCAGGAGATATGAAAAAGATTAACGCTAATGGGATAGAAGAAGGTGATTTTGAGGCAAAGGATATGGTAGTTACTGCGTCTTACGGCTGGAAACTCTCGGAGGAATTATCTCTTGGGGCAAGTATAAAAGCAATTTCATTAAAGATTGATAATGAAAAGGCTAATAGCTTTGCTGTCGATGTTGGCTTTTTATCCAGAACACCGGTAGAAAACCTGTTAATTGGAGGCGCATTACAGAATTTAGGCTCAAAGGTAAAGTTTATTAATGAAGGAGATAAATTACCATTAAATGTCAAATTAGGCAGTGCCTATAAGGCTATGGATGATAGACTCATTCTTCTTCTGGACATTAATAAGCCAGTTGATAATGACTTGAGGCTAAATTTAGGGACAGAATACTGGCTGACCTCAACTGTTGCATTAAGAGGTGGCTACAACTCGGGAATAGATGAAGGCTCTGGGATAACTTTTGGCATAGGCTTTGCACTCCGTAACTTACAATTAGACTATGCCTATGTTCCGTATGGCGATTTAGGTAAAACCCACCGCTACTGCCTTTTGATAAAGTGATAGGACAAATCCTTACTGAGCCGAGCTGTAGGGTTAGCTGAGACACATCTTTAGCCCCAGAGGGGCAACATGCTTATAGCCAGATGGAATAACCTTCGCGGTAAGCCCCGTAGTGGCAATATGTGCTAACAATATGTCGTTCATCTGAAGCTGGAGCTATTTGATTTGTTTCGTCTATATTCTATAAAAATTTCGACCTGTGCGATTAGATTTAGGAAGCAGGTAAGGACTTTTTGCCGATATAGACGCTGAAAGCGTCGTAACCGTTCAGGTAGCAGTTACTAGTTTTGGTTGAGATTTCAAAAGATTCTGATATATGAACGCTTACAAAATGTTGAATGTAGAATATTGAATGTAGAATGTAGAAGGGAAAGGAGTAGAAATGCCGAAGGAAAGTAGAATATTTGATCTTGAAGAGCGTTACAACGGCTAAACAGAAAAATACCAAAACTTGATAATTCTACATTCTACATTCGATATTGGTCATTGATAACATTTTAAATTTAACTGATCAAAGCCGTCAGATGTTGCGCATCTTAAAGCTTAAACTGATTCTGTTACCTGAACGCTTACAAAAAATTGAAATTAGTAGAAACTGATAAAAATTTATGGAAACTTGTTGTTTCCCACAATCAATTTCTACCTATTTCTATAAATTTCAATCTATTTCTATTATCTTATCTCCATATCTTCCTTATCTCCTTATCCCCCTTCTTACACTTCTAATGTATAACCTGAACGGT
>JBFLXS010000129.1 GCA_040755795.1 bacterium
GGATTGAAAATCTGGCAGATAATTAAGTTTCTTAAAACCTTCTGCAATATTTGCTGGAATAGAAACAGCCGCTCTGCACATCTGTTGCACCAATTCTTTCCCTTTCCTACTTTCCTACTCTCCTACTCTCCTACTTTCCTACAAGGTGAATAGTTACGTTTGTAATAATTATTATATCATCACCATTGAGTTATTGTCAATATTTTTTTAAATGTAAAAAAAACTTGCCAATTTCTAAAAATTATGTTATATTTATAATATATGGAAACAATGGAATATTGACAATATTCCATCATTGCATTCTAACAGGGAGGTGTATTTGTGATGAAAAAATGGATGATTCTAATATTAGGTTTAATCGGCTATTTCGCAGGGGTTTCAACTGTCGGGGCTTTTAGCATAAGTGGTAAAATTAACACTCTTGCTGATGTCCAGGTGACCATTGCCGGCAATGTTTCAAGTGTAACCACCACATCGGCTGATGGCAGTTATGTTTTTAGTGGTCTGCCAGATGGAAATTACATTGTTACTCCGGATAAATTATGGTGGTCTTTTTCACCAGGTTCCAGAACAGTTCAAATAAGCGGTGCTGATATTTTCAATGTAGATTTTACGGCAACTTATGCCCCACCGACCATCCGCGTTACCTGGCCAACCGCTACTGCCACTATCATCAGTGAAGGCTCGATTACCGCAACATTTGAAGTAGAAAACTTCAGTATCGGCATGGCACCTGATGGATACTGGGAAGGATATATTATTCTTGTGCTCTACTGCCAGCCGCCTGGTGGAAATAAACAACCTGTCTGGACCGGATTTGTTAACGAGACAACCTGGACTTTTAAAAATTGTGTGCCCGGAACTTATACGGTTGAAGTAGGTTTAGCCGATATGTTTCATACCAGACAACATAATCCAGAATCAAAAGATGCTGTTGAGTTCCGATTTGAACTTGCACCTGGGATAATGAATCCGGTAAAGAAGTTTAAAGGCGAATCGAATGATAACATCATTCGATTGACCTGGGAGAATCCCTACAATGCTTATTTTCGTGGTGTGCTTATTGTCCGCGGGACAGAGACTATTGGCACCTGGACACCAACTCAAGGGGCAACTTCAACCTATGTTGTTGGTAGTTTAACAAATAATGGAAAATTAAAGGTAATTTATAATAATCAGTATGAGACCTGCACAGATGAAGACCCGGCATTAATTCCACTTCAAACTTATTACTACACCGCTTTTGCCTATGATAAAGATGGAACTTATTCTGCGGGAGAACAAACTACAGTGGAGTTAAATGATACCCCACCAGCCGCGGTGAACGACCTTGATAGTTTGTATTGGACAGCAATCACCGGCTGGCAACCCATTCAACCAACATCATTTAGCATTATTTTAAATTGGACTGCCCCTGGTGCAGATGGAAGTCAAGGACAGGCAAGCACTTATACCATTAAATGGACAACGCAAGGGACAAATACATTACAAAATGACTTTGATAATTGTGCGTCTGCTCCAGGCATAATACCAAAACCTTCCTTTGCCGGTAATCGAGACCATCTGGTTGTTATCGGAACTGGCACTGATGACCGAAAATTACCCATTGGCAGTCGCACCGTCCAACCCGAAACAACCTATTTCTTTGCCTTAAAAACTATGGATAGAGGCGGACAGCTATCTAACATATCCAATGTCTTTCAGAAAACGACTTTAGACGAAATAGCCCCCGGCACCGTGAGTGACCTTGCCATTGCCAATGTTAATCTGCAAAACGGCTCACTTATGTTGGTCTGGACATCCCCTGGTGATGACGGAGATATAACCTGGACAAAAGATAAAGGCTATCCAAATCGAACCGATGATAAATACGATATTCGCTACTCTACTGTGCCCATAACCGAGGATACCTGGGTATTTGCTACACAGGTAGGCACCCCGCTACCCAGAAAGGCAGGAGAAGCGGAGGTATTTATCGTCCAGAACCTACAACTGGCTAAATATGAATATTACTTTGCCCTGAAAACAAATGATGAGCAATATAATGTTTCCGCACTATCCAATGTTGTTTCAACCGATATGATTTCTCCATCTACGGTTACTGATTTAGCCATAGGAAGTGTTACTGCAAGCACCATAGAACTTAGCTGGACTAATCCAGGAGATAACGGCACACAAGGTAAGGCAAGTGTTTATGATGTGCGATATAATTTTGAGAAGATTACTGAGGCGAATTGGGATAATTGTTTCCAGGCATTTGGCGAACCAAAACCTGGCGTCCCAAATACGAAAGCAACTTTCACCGTCACCGGACTTGGCTGGAATAAAACCTATTTCTTTGCCTTAAAAACCGTAGATGAGGCTGGAAATGAATCCGGGCTTTCTAATGTTGTCTCAGATACGACTAAAGGCGACCTGCCAACACCACCTCTCTGGAAAGAAGCTGAATGTCTGCCTGGGGATGAGGTGCTTTACCTTTCCTGGAACCCCAGCCCTCAACCAGATATTGCCGGGTATATCTTATATTATGGCGATGAATCCTACGCAGGAACGATTAATAAAACTTATGACCAGATGATTGATGTGGGTAATGTTACGAAATATAATCTCGAAGGATTAACGAATGATAAAAAATACTATCTTGCCCTACGCGGATATAACACTAATTCATATCCGAGTAACTATTCTACGGAGATATCTCGCACACCGGTTGGACTGGGCTATCAATATGAGCCAATGAGTGTCATTATCCCTATGGGTAACCAGCAAGAAGGTGCTGGTCAGATTAAACTGGATAAGATAAGAAATGCCTACAAGGCTTGCTTTAACCATGTTTATGAATATGGTAATATGGAATGGACTGCCTCCACATCATTCCCTTATCACAACACGGTTTTTGATGCCGGCACATTTATCTCAGAATATTCACCCGCAACCGCAACGGTAATAAGTTTTATAGATTTTGTTGGCACACCAACGCCAGATTATCTTGTTGTAGAAAAGGGTGTCGGGACAGGAAATGTGCTTGGTGTCTCAAAATCCTATTCCTTACAACCCATTAAGATTGCTTTATTTTACTCGGATTTAATGGATGAATATGACCAATACATTACCTGGGAAGAAGGTTATTTTGAACAAATATTCCGGATGTATCTCTGGGGTGAATACTTTGACCGTGTTAATGAAAATGATATTCGCCAGGGCAAACTTGCTGATTATGACCTGGTTATTTTCCCATCGGTTAAAAAAGGTTATGTGGAAGATGTTGTTGGCACTTTGACCCAACAAGGATTAGATAATCTCAAATCATTTATTGCTAATGGCGGTATCCTTTACACGCAGGGAGAATGTGTGTATTTAGTAGAAAAACTCGGGCTGGTAGGTTCTGGAACTGTAGATTTACAAACACGCGTAACCGATATGGATAGTAAAGGGCAACTAAATATTTTAGATACCGCACATCCACTTACCTTCTCCTGGTTAGCTCCAGAAACTTATGTTCTTGACGACCCGTTATTATTAGAAAAATCGCCAGTGGCAAATGCTACCCAGACAGTAATCGCTAATTATACTGATACCAATTATCCAGATTCACCCGCCATAATTTATATTGAACACCAGTTAGGCTGTGCGATGATGATACCTTCTCATCCATCGGATAAAACAGAATATTATCCAATGGTCTTAGATGCGGTGCTTTTAAGTATGTCGAGAAAGGCGGCTTTATCAATGGATGCCTGCCAAAAGTTCTCTGAGGAGGTGCCCAAAGATATTATTCCCGGATTAGAGGCAGATGTCCCGGTGTATGTTACGGTAACATTTTGTAACTTCTGGAATAAACCACTTAAGGATGTAGTTATCAAATCGGTAGTCCAGCCAGGATTCAATATTACTGACCAGTCTGATATTAGCCCATTACAATCTAATATTGAGCGAGAAGGGACTATCACTGACCTGGGTCCTGGCACACTAACTACTATTACCTGGAATTTTGGCGAAATTGATGAAAATACAAAGTTAAACTTATCCTTCTGGGTTTTTACAGAGGCAAATGCCCTTAAAAAAGGAGAAGCGGTTGTTTGCAAGACATCCGCAAGTTACAAAGAGGTGCCAGGCGGCGATGTAACGATTTATGCCCGTGATGTAACGATGAAGGCAAAAATGGCCGCACGATTAGTTGGCGACCGCGCGCTGGATAAACTTACCGCTTATGGCGTTGTTGGCAGCGGGATATTCTCGGATGTTGTCTTTCCCATTGAAAATAAAGAAGATACATTGGCAAAAAATGTCAATGTCCAGGATTTAGTCGCTCTGGTTGCCCCGATTGTTGATGTCGCGGATAATCGAAAGATAGTCTGGTCAACTGGCGGTACATACTGGGATGTAGATGACGGTGATGCCAATGCCTGGCTACAAAATGAGGTATTTTTCTTTGATGACCCACGCTATCCACTACCTATCGAAGCACTTAACCGCTATGTCAAATTTAATGTTAATAACTGGGATGGCGTGACAACTTATATCTACGAAAATCCTTATGGGGCACCAATTGAAATCCCAAATGTGTATAGTCAACCACAGTGGGGCCCGAATAATGATAAACCTTTAATTAGTTTAGCCCCAAATGGCGATATAATCCTGCCGGCACAAAAACTTACCTGGACTGGCACCTGGACATATCATCAAATTGGGGGGTATGATTTTATAGACCCACTTGTCAGATATGGGATAAGGAGCACGGAATTACCACCACCCTACCCGGGCACTTCTACTGACAAAAATAAAATCCTTCCGGCCAGAACAATTCTAATGGCAACATTACCCAATATCCCGGAAAAATATGTTGTTAATGGTAAGGTGCTGATGAATGCTAATGCATTATTCTTTGTCATTTTATTAGGCTCAGATGAAAACCCATATAAACAATATTTATCACAGGGCATTGCTTATTCACCCATTCCAACTAACATTGAAAATCTACCAAAGGTAAAATGGCAGGATATGTGGGGGAGACCGCATTCTGCCCCTCTTAGAACGATGGACCCACAGTTTAAAAAATCGAATGATTTCTTCCCGGTGGTTAAAGTTTATCCAACGGTAAATGATACCTATGAACTTTATGTAGAGAAGGATGCCCCCAGTGGGGAGCCACCATACACAAGAGATGGTGATGAAAAATTGTATTTAGAATATGATGTCTCCAAACCCGCAAAATTACATCTGATTGCCAAAACATGGAATGGGTCACGGGAATTTGAACAAATATATCAACCTGCTGAAAAATTTAAGATAAATAAAGACCAGAGTCTAATTGTCAAGAATATCTTTAAAGGATTAGGGTTTGATACAAGATATGAGCAGTACTATTTGACTGATTATCAGAATGTAGGCAACCCGACACAACTTGTTGATGAAAAAGATGACCCGATGTTTCATACCCTATATTTCAATCAGGCATTATTTACTGGCGAAAAAGAAGAAATTCATATCTGGGCAGATATGAACACATATTATCCGGATGTGCATTATGAGGGACCGATGAAGGTTAATGATGGTAGTCGATATGTCTTTCATAAGCCCGGTGAAGGCCCTAATCAATATATGATAATGGATGCTCATGTTCAGGCGGTCTGGGGGTTAGTTAGTGATGTTGAGATTTCTAAAAAGGTAGCACCAGTCAATATCGGTAATTATGGCGATACGGTGTTTCATATTATTAAAGTTGAAGACCCGTATGAGCCACGACAGTTTGAAATGGATACATTCCTTAAAACCTATGGGTTTGGGAGGATAACCGCCAGCACATTTGTTGGTGGTCGTATTGATGATAAACTTTGCACCCCACGACTTGCCCCGGGCCAGGAAACATTTGTGAGAATCGAGGTTTGTAATAACCTTGGTGGCGGCGCCAATGACCCATATACCCTTAAAAATGTTAAAATCGAACCAGATACCTCTGACCCGGAGACAAATCGGATAATTAATGATTGGATGACGATTACAGTGGATGATTTATTAAATTCTACTCCCCCGGTGCATCAGGACTTATCGTATCTACTTGAGGCTCAAGATGAACCGAAGATTGCGGATGCATGGCGAGGGATAGTCTATTTTAAAATTACGACCAAATCAACTATCCCTGATTCAGATAAAGGTAAGGTGCATAAGATAAAATTCAAATTGACCTGCGATGAACCTGGTAATCAATTAGCCAATGTAGGTTTTGAAATCCCGGCGGCCTGGATAGGGATAGAGGATGCGAATCATAATGTATTGACCACTTATGGTTCCTCGACGATTGTCCATTTAACCGATGGTTTTCCCTCTTTTGTTACGGTAGATAAGGCGAAATTAGCCAATGCCGCAGAAAAAGCAGAATTTGAACGACTTATTGGAATAGATGTGAATCAAAAACCGCGAGGCACACAATCAGCGGCTTATTTTGAAACCTTAAATAGAGATGTTACCTTTAGCCCCACAAAAGGCACCGTAACCTTTACTTTACCTAACTATGCCCAACAATTACCCTGGTATGATAATAATGAAATGAAGCAGGATTTTTATGTGATTGTTCAATCTATTACGGATAGTGTGCGAAGTGGCATAAAGGTTGTGAATGAGGGCCCGGAGATTGAGTTTAAAGACCATTTTAGTGAAACAGGCACTTCTGCGGGGAATCTTGAGACCGTTGTTGTTCATGGACCTTCGATGAATCAGGAATATATCGTTAATCAGATACGACGGGCATTTAATGGCGAAATAACACAGACACTCACACTCAATGAACGAAATGAGGTAGATTTAAAGGTATTATTTGTCAATACCGGGGATGATATTGCCGAAACACCAAAGATAACGATGAACTTAAATGCTGATGTCGATTTGATTTCAACATTCCCCGGAACCAGCACACAAATTGGAGATACAATTATCTGGGAATGGGGTGAGGGAGGAAATATCGCACCGGGGTCGGAAAAGAATATCTTACTAACCCTGTCGATTACTCCACAAAAACCGAAAGGGAAAGCACCGAAAGCACCTACCCCACTCCAATCAACTGACTATTTTGAATTGATTGGCTCAACCAGTATTACTTACACGGATGCCTTTTTAGGGATGCAGGTTACTCCACCACCATTGGGTAGTCTTTCCCTGCCCGCAATGGCACCAGCTATTACTGGACCGACAAATCTCCAGGCGGTTGGACATCCTGGCTCAATATCATTAACCTGGGAATATAATATTGCTACACCAACGACCTTTAATATTTACCGCACAGATATACCGCCAGCAGGGACAGTAAGTTTTCAACAGATTGATACCGGAATTGGCACAACGAGTTATATTGATAACACGGTAACTGAGGATATTCCTTATTATTATGTCGTTACCGCAGTAAGTGGTGATGAAGAAGGACCTATGTCAAATGTAGGGAGTGCGACACCGGGGGACATTTGGGCGCCAGGCACAATAACCGATTTTACGGTAAAAGATATTACCTCTGATTCGACTGGATTAGAGTGGAGTGCACCGGGAGATAACAATTTTAAAGGCACCGCCTCACTTTATATCATCAAATATGCACCTGTCGGAGGAAATTGGGATAATGCCACTGTGTTCCTTTCACCTCCTCTCCCTCAACCTGTAGGAAGTGTCCAGCAGGCAACAATAACTGGATTACTTAGCACGACGGCATATCGATTTTACATTCAGACCCTGGATGAAGTGGGAAATCCTTCTGGTATCGCCACCTGTGATGCAACGACTCTGGCTGGACCAATTACGACGAGAACCGTCTCTTTCCGAGCGGGGTGGAATCTATTCTCATTACCGTTAATACCAACGCTTAAACCATATACTGTTGAAAATTTAGTTCAGAGCATAAATGCACAAGGCGGAACCGCAGATATAGTTCAACATTGGGAGGACGGAAGCACCTGGAAAACTTACCAGATAGGCATTCCACCAACACCTCCATATTTTAATAAGGATATGCCGATTGAGGTTGGAAGAGGCTATTTTGTGCATTGTAAGAATGCCAGCACCTGGCAGATGCACGGCAGTAAAATTGAATCAGAAAATATAAATCTACGAACTGGTTGGAACTTAATTGGTCAGGGTGTGGCAACAATTACGGCTAAAAACCTGCTCCAGAATATAAATGCCCAAAACGGCTCAGCAACAATTGTTCAACGCTGGGATGATGGAAGTTACTGGGTAGGGTATCAAATTGGCTTCCCGGAGTTCTACAATTTTACAACGAATATAGATAAAGGCTATTTTGTCTATTCAAAACAAATCAGTAAATATTCGCCAAATTGGAACAGGGTGAGTAATTTTGCAGAAAATCAAGTTACTATCTCCTGGATTACTACCTCTAACCTGAAATGTAAAGTTCTTTACGGCACGACGACATCTTTTGGTTATGAGGCGTTTGATGACCGTGGGGTAGATACTCAAGCAGAGACGCATTTTGTCACCATTAAAAATCTAAAACCACAAACTACATATCTTTACACACTGGTTTGTGGTAACTCAACTGACCCAGCAACCTATTCTTTTACCACAGGACCGACGATATCGCCACAAGCACAGGCGAATGTCGCGGGTTATGTTAAAAAAGGTGCTATGCCAGTTGAAGGGGTAATTGTTTATGTTAAATTGAAAAAACAGGATAATTCCTCAGAATCCGTCTGGGCGGCTTGTTTAACCGACGCTACAGGCAGATGGGAAATAGACAAAAATAAAATCAGGACTAAAGATTTACAAGGCTTTTTCAGTTACTCAAATCAAGACAAGATTTATATCGAGGTAGAAGCAGGCTCTTTGGGTAAGACATCGACAACCGTAAACGCCAGCACAACTAATGCAGGTGATATAAATTTACCGTAAATTTTGGGTGGTGTCTTAATCTAGTGTCGTGGTGAACAAATAACGCACGGAATTTGATTCTGGTAACTGGTGATTGGTAACTGGTAATTAAATACCGTTCGGCTGAGCTCAGGACGAAACTATTTAATCAGTTACCAGTTACAATTATCTGTTCGCAGGTTATGAAATCTGATGATACGCCGTGCAAAACTTACTCAACATCACATTAGGACCTGGTTTTCTGGAGAGTATCTATCACAATGCCTTGAAGGTTGAGTTTGCAAGACAGAACATCATCTTTGAATCAGAAAAAGAAGTCAAGATATTCTATCAAGGTGTTGAGGGTGGGATTCATAGACTTGAGCTTTTTGTTGAAGATGAGATTGTGGTAGAGATTAAAACTGTTGAGGAGATAAGTGGGAAGTATTATAATGAGGTTAGAGCATACCTTAGAGCAATGGATAAAGAAATAGGGTTAGGGGTAAATTTCGCAAACTCCAGGATTGATGTCCGAAGGGTAGAGCAAGAAAAAGTTTGAACCATTTCTCCAATTCTCCCTTTTCCCCATTTCTCCTTGTTTACACTTCTAATGTATAGCCCTGAACGGTTACGATTTTCTTTTTTGTAGGACGCAGATAAGAGTGTTCCCGACTTGTTAAAAATACG
>JBFLXS010000130.1 GCA_040755795.1 bacterium
TTTACTATTATCGGCAGAAAACCATTTTAAGATAATACTTCTTAATATAAAAAACCTGAAATATAGGCTTAAATTTACTCAAAATAAAATTAATGACTTCTAATTAAGGAGTATCGAAATCAGCGTTGTAAAAGGCAGGATATTTATTTTTGATATATATGTCAATATCAAAGGAGTGCCTTTTTAATTCATAAAGATAATGAGGGATTTCCTCAATAGATGGAACATTATCACTTCGTTTCTTAGCTAACGGTCCATAGATATTATCCTTACCCCACATTTCATCTGCCCAGATAAAGCAGAGCAAGGCATTCTTTTCTTCAGTCCGTCCCCTTAGTGCAAGGAAGGTTGTATTAAAGAGGTTATGTAGTCTCTGTGGAGCAGATTGAAGGTCTTCTTCAAGAATCTTCGGCAGGCTTATCAAAAATACCATTGTGTTAACCTTATTTAAAATAGGTAGATTTTCTCTAATCCTCTCATCAACCTCAAAGGTTTCTCCACCAACATCATAGAAGACAAAGATAATCTTCTTCACTTCTAATCCTTTTTTGAATAATCCTCTAAATCCCTTTACTTTGAGTGGAATATTTTGAAGGAGGAGTATCAAAGGGGTGCGAAACATTACCGGTGTGGCACCAGGAAGGTATCCTTGCTTCAAAGGGATAACATAATTTGAGTGGATGTCATTCAGGGTTTCCTGATTTAATCCTAAGAATGAAAAGTTAGGCCATATCTTTGATATGAAGCCTTCATAGAGTGTAAAAAAGAAGCTACCAAAGAAACAGGTTTTGCCATAACCCCTGTAGCCTATAGTATATACAAACACAACAGGTGTGCCTTCCTTAACCTCATTAATATAAACTGGGGGTATTTTTATCTTTTTATCGGGACATTCGCTTACTGAGTCATTATGAAATTCAGGGCAGAATGGACAGGTAATCATAGTTTCATCTCCTTTACTTCCTTGAATATATGGTTAAACAGAGCTCTTTAATCTAATCTTATTTCTCCTCTTCTTCTAACTACACCAATAAGAAATGATAAATCTTCTTTATCCCTTGAACTTTTCTCCCTTTCCATCTTAAGGATTTTCTTTCATTACAATTGCGATTATTTTCTCAATAAATTTTTGGGCAGTGGCCATGGCTAATTTTGCTTCAGAAGATGTAATTTCGTTTTCAGAGTCATAAATAAAATCATGCCGTTGACGGCGCATACGATTAAAGCGACTAATAATGTTTTCGTATTCTTCTCCCAGAATCATCTTTGTAAATTCAACAATAGTTTTGTGTGAATTCTTTGCCGTTGGGAGGTATCCTTGAGAATACATCAATGACTTACCAGCTCTTATCATAGCATGATAAGAAATAGCAAAAGACCATGTTAAGTCTATATCTAAAACCGACTCAGCAGTTTTTAAATCCTTTTGTGCCCTTTTTAACTGCTTTTCTATCTGTTTAAAATCAGGTTTTTGTTCCTTTATAAGATTATCCTGTAAGAATTTTTCGTAATTCATCCTCTACCCCTATTAACATTACTATTTTATCTCTTAATATTTCTAAAAGAAATGGATTCTTTTGCTCAATTTCTTCTTTAAACTCCTTCATTCTATATAATTTATAGTTTATTTCCCTTTTTAAAAGTTCTTCTAATCGGTCGAGTTCTTTGATAAGTTTATCTTCATCGCAATCTCCAATTATAAAGAGGTCTATATCTGAAAGATAGCTTTCTTTGTCTTTTGCATAGGAGCCATAGATGAAAGAATAATTAATAGAGCCAATCTTTTCTAAGATTTCCTTAATACTACCGGCTACCCCAACGGTTTTAAAAACTATACTTTTTAACTCATTATATAGTGGGTAATCCTTATTGGCTTTAAAATATCTTGCATTGGCTTTATATTCACTAATCAGAACCCTTTCCTTTTCCATATTGTTTATGGTTCTCTGAAAATTACCCGGTTTTTTACCCAAAATCCTGCCAATTTCTTGCATATAAAAAGATTGGTCAGGATTAGTTAAGAAAAGTCTTAATAATTCAGCCTTATTTTTGGTCAATTCTCTCATTTTGTTTTTTTACCCTCCATATGTGTTACGCATATAATTATATGCAATTAGCATACATAAATCAACCTTTATGTGATTATTGGCATCATTTAACTCTACATCTAATTCTCCGATAATACACAGCAAAAGCCGAAATTTTTGTCTCTTGTCTTTCTACTTGGACTCCCTGTAACCAACGCCTCTTCTTTATTGCTGTATTTCAGATAAATCCTGCCATAAGGCTCTTGTGAAAATTCAGAGACAAGCTCACCACACCCCAAATCGCTTCTCTTTATCCCAAGCTTACATAATCCCTCAAGCAGTTTTAATATTCTTCTCTCTATTTTCTGGGTTGTTTTCATATATTCCAATGCTTCCTCAAATAGATTCTCATCCCTGAAGGCTGTATCGTAAGCATTCTCCCATTCACTTACCGTAGGGAGTCTTGCCCCAAACCAGTGAGAAATTTCACATCCCTCTTCAAAAGTTATATTAGAGAGAAAGGCATAAGAGAGATTTTCTCTGCTAATCTCACCGGGTGAAACCCTTCCTGTTAGCATCGTCTCATAATCTAAAGAAGGTGCAGATTCCCATACAAACCTTTCAAATTGATACTTGGTTACTGGAAGCACCTGAATGTATTTATCTATAGAAAACTTTACTACTGGAGCACGAGTTTTATCTATTCTGAATTCCATTATTTTTCAGTCCCCTTCAAATAAGATATACTCATCATCTCCAAGAGAAAATAACAAGGGAGCGGTATTAGAGGGTTTTAAAATATCCCTTTCACCCTTGCATACCTTAAGCAGTAAATTATCCTGTATTCTTACAAAGAAAGTGCTCTCATCAATAAATACCACATCCCTCTCATAGACAGCATAAGAATCCTTCTTAATCAATGAGGTTTTACCCAGGCAAATGGATGAAATTCTCCCTTCCTCAATCTCTGACTGGGAGATAACTCGGTCTAATGTCTCTTGAGTCGTAACCTTTCGTTCACCTGCAGATTTAATAATTTCATCTATGTAGCGCCTTTTCTCATTATCAGCAGAGATAAATTTGGGTTCAGGAAGAGAAGAGGAGCTGACACTTATTGGTAGTGGATGACTATTATTTATGGCAATATCAACTGATGTTTCGCCATAGACACACAGATTTATATCAAGCTTTCTCGCCTTTAATCCTGTTTTGCTGGTTAAGCAGAGATGGCTATCTTCAAGTTTAAAACAGGTCTCTATGGGTTCTGTATCCGCTTTAATGCTATAATCAAAAGGGATAGCTTTATTGTCAAAGAAGATTTTGAAATCACTTATGACGCTCTCAAATAGGGTAGTTTTAACCAACTCATTAAGTCTTTCGATGCTTTCGTTTCCTACAATAGAAAGATACTTTATCTCGGAGTTAGGATACATATTTAGCTCAGCTGAGAAATTGAAAAGGAGAATCTTGTTAAATCTTTCTTTTAGTGCCTCTTGCCAATCCTTGAAATCGTATATCGGATTTTTATTAAAGACAATCAGCTCAAATTCCTTTTCATTAAATTTGGTAAATGCCCCTTCTATGAGTGGGGTGATAAATCTACCCCTTTGGGTTACCTTATGCATTTCAGTAAAGGTTTTTATTGGGAGGCACCATTTTTGTATGTTTATGTTTAGTTCAGAAGTAGTTTGTTCCAGGTTTTGCAACGATGATTCATCTAACATATTCCCAAAGCCTAACAGTCCTATCCTAATTGTCGTATCAAAATATTTAGCCCGATTAATAATCGCTTTTAACATTTCCCCTTCCTGGTCTGACATAGGACTGCTCATATCCAACAGACAAAACAATTTCTTGCGTCTTATTTTAATTGTCTCTTTTTCCACAAAAGCATTAAACATTCTATCACCTCTTATGTGTTTAGTGAACTTTGTTTAGTGTTTAGTGTTCAGTGAAGTTGATAAGCCACTTATCATTCTGGCAATATCTTCACATTCCTTATACATAAGTTCATATGTTTGTTGAGATATATAATTCCTTGCTAAGCCTATTTTTAATAGGGTTATAACCTCACAAATTGATCCATAGGATAAACTCAGAAAATGTGCAAATTCCTTTCGTGATTTTCTACCAGAACCTTCTGCTATATTCAAAGCAATCGAGGCACTTGCCCTCCTTAATTGCATCGTTACCCCGAAAACTTCATCTTTGGAAAACTTCTCAGTTATCTCATATACCATATTTGTAAACTTTACTGATTTCTGCCATACTTCTAACTTTTCAAAATTAAACATTTCTCAACCCTTCTTGAGATTAGTGTTTAGTGAACTTTGATAAGACATCTCTAAACACTAAACTCTAAACACTAAACACTAAACTTATCCCATAAGATTGCAGTCCCTTTTTGACCTTATTCATAAGGTCGTCTGAGAAGATACCGGTTAAATATCCATCAGCCTCACTTACTGAAAGCTCAATCTGGCTTGTTTCTTTATCTACCAGGTCGTTATAGATTGCATATCGGTTATTAAAGAAATAGACCTTTTGATTACTGCTTCCGCGCCATAGTAAGGTTGTAGGTTTATCCTTTTGATATGGTCCATCGATTAATATATCCAGTTGGGAAAGGAGCAGGTTAACATATTTGTCGTTTTTTCCCCGGAGTTCATTGTATGTGTAGCCGCTATACGAGACAATAGACAATCCGTGTTCTTTCAAAACAATACTCAGATGGTATAAAGCCTCTGCCTGGTCAAATGGTTCTCCACCTGAGTATGTTACCCCTTCTATATCAGGGATTTTGATTATTACCTCCCCTAATCTCTCAATATCTATAAGGTGCCCTGGCTCTTGTGGAAGAAATTCTTTATTCCTGCATCCAGGGCACCTTAGAGAGCATCCTTGAACCCAGATGACAAACCTATTCCCCGGACCATTCACCAATGAAGATGTGGATATACTGCCGATGTTTAGTAAAATACTCATTTTACTTGAAATCCTAATTGGTTTCCATTGCTATCAGTAGATATTTGTATCTCGCCTTTTTTTAAATTTTTCCCATATATTTCACGAAGAAGAAATCTGGGAAGAAATTGTCGAATCTCCTGGTCGATGCTATTTACCACAGCAGAACCTCCAAATTCTATTATCTCTCCCTTATATTTATTAAGCAAGTAAGGGATAACATTTCGGTCTATGGTTAACTTTATATCCACATCCAATATCCCTTCTTTATAGGCTTTATTGAAATGTGTCTCAATCTGGTTTAAGTAGTGTTGAATCATATCCTCCGTTACCTTCTCGTCTAAAATACAGTTAAAAGGTATGATATTTTGTTTTCCTATTCTTCTAAGCAACTCAGGTCTTCCAAGCTCGTTATTAAAAAAATTTACCACACATTGATGAAAGTGCTCCTTTATCCCCTTTTGATTTTTTTCTCTCTTTAGATTATCCACCTTCTCTTTTTCCACAAACCTTTCGCTAATATTTCCTGTATCATCTTTAATCTCAACTACATTTTGTCTATTCCCTACATTTGAGGTAAAGATGATGACTGCCTGAGAAAATGAGGCAGACTCACCACTTCTGTCAGTAATTATTCCATCCTGAAGTATCTGGAGGAAGATAAGTAGAATATCCTGGTGGGCTTTTTCTATTTCATCAAAGAGGATGACAGAGAATGGTTTCTCTCTTAATTTGGAGACCAATATCCCGCCACCTTTTCTATACCCCACATAACCTGGAGGTGAACCTAAGAAGGTAGAGATAGTATGTTCTTCTCTATATTCGGACATATTAAACTGGATTAATGCCTCTTCAGTATCAAATAGAAATTTAGCCAGTTTTTTAGCCACAAATGTCTTGCCCACACCAGGAACTCCAGCAAAGAACAGCACCCCTCTTGGTGCATTAATCCTTCCACCGGTAACCTTATCAATATCCACCTTAGCCGCCTCCATAATCTTAATCACTGCACTGATTGCCTCATTCTGACCTTTTATGTCTGCGGTAAAATAATCAAATGCCTTACTCAATTTCTCCCAGGTCAACTCTGCCCAATAGTTTTTTCGTTGACCATATTTATATGTATAGACCCTTTTCTCAAAATCCGCTACATTAAGTCTATTATCATTATCACGAGAAGATACATTATAAAGCTGCTCTATCTCTAAAAACCTTAGATTTTCGGTGAGGTTTACACATTTCATTATATCCTCTTCTTGAACCTTTAGTAATTTTTCAAATAAGGTCGCTCTTTCACTCCTTTCTAATAAAGGAATTTGAATCCTGGCAACCTTGGGGTTATTTTCCCATAATTCATTGGGAATATAATCAAGACAGTGTGTAATGAAGACAAGATATTGATTTTTTGTCAGTTCTTCAATGAGATTTTGTAATGCTACGATAATCTTCTTCTCCTCTTCTGAATAAATATTCTTCTCAGGGTTACTTATCAATTTCTCAGCCCAGTTAATTATATAACAAGATGAAAGATTCTTCTCTCTTCTTCTGCGATATGCCTCTCTCAACCCAAAGATATCCTGAATAAGTTTTGAATCTGCCGAGCCTGTGATGGTATCATCAGAGGAATCAGAACTGGAGTGAATAATCCTCTCTTTATTAACAATATCGTATTGGCTTAAAATATAAGGGGATGGTAATACCTTCTTGATAGAGTTCATAAGATAGTCCATAAGGGTAGTAGAGGTAAAATCAGGTATTTCCTCATCTGGTTGATAGAGGTATTTATCAGAGGTATTACCTGATATAATTATCAGATTCTTTATCTTCAAATAATCCTCAAATTCCTGTTGCCATCTTGGTTTAGTCATGTTTATTCTCCTCCTTAGTTCACCTTTTTTATCTTATCCATAATTTTACGAGCAAGGCTCAAAAATGTATCCTTTAACTCTTTAATATCTACCGTGACAAGCATATCCACAGGCCATTGAGAAATACTATCGGGAAAAATCCTTACTTTTTCCAGGGCTACAGTTAACCAATAAAGATCAAAACCAGGGTCTTTTTGTTTTGCCAGCTCTAACAAGTGCCAAATATCTTCTTTCTTTAATATGAAAAACAAATCTATTGCATCTCTAGGTTCGGCTCTACCAAAGAAGGCAAGTAGTTTGTCAACAATTATATCCGTCCAATCCCTAACCTTAACCCCAAAGATTGAGGAAAGGGATGGAGCAAATCTAAAAGGGGAGTCATAGGCTAAATGAATTATTGTTTCTTCTTCCTTTTTACCCAATTTAAACTCAACGAATGTTTGAAATTTACGCCTCGCAACTACCGAAAATCCCTCTTTTTCTAATCTTGTTTCCATTGCTTCAGAAAATGGGAGAATTAAGTCATTTTTAGAGGTAAAAAAATCAAGGTCATAAGATAGTCTATGACCCAGATAGAATTCCGAAAGGGCAGTTCCACCTGAGAGATAAAAATTTTCATAGTCAGGAATTTGAGAAAATAGAGACAAAATTTCCTTTTGAAGATTTGTTATTATTCTTTTACCTTCCAGCATTGAAGTAATTCTCCCAAACCTTTTTTATTTCTATAGGCAAATCTAATTCAGAGAGAAGCCTTTTTATTTCACCCCAGTCTAACTCAGCAATATCCTCTGCCCTCCCGTGTGTTAATACTTGTTTAATATACCACTTCCTCTGCCAGGGGTCATTAAGGTCAATCTCTTTATTGGTTGACCAAACTATATATCTCTTTGGTCTTATCTTCATTTATAAAAACCTCCTCATTCCTAAGCTAAAACGTATGTGTTTAGTGAGCTTTGTTTAGTGTTTAGTGAAATTTGATAACCATTTTTATCACTAAACTCTAAACCCTCAACTCTACCCTCTCTCCATAGTTTTTAACACCTCAGGTTGCGGTATTGCGGTTTCGTATTTATCCTCTGGTTTCCCTGTTTGCAATTCCCTTTTAAACTCACTATTCAGCCCAAATCTTTCCTTAAGCAATCGTGAGACCTTTTTATATTCTACCTCACAATTCTCCAGGGAAATCTTTGAATCAGAAGCTATCTCTCCCTTAAGTGGGATATAAAAGTCCACATCCCCATAGTAGGCACTATGAAAGACTATAGTGATTCGGCTATTTAAGTCCCCTTCTTTTTCGTAAGCAAGCTCAGTTTTTATCCTAAAGCCTAATTCTTTAAAGACCTCCTTCAGACTATTTACAAAATAGAGCCTTTTTTCCTGCAATTTATCTTTTTCTGTTGATTCTAAAGCAGTAGCCTCAATCTTATCTATAAGTTCCCTGGTTTGCATTAGGAGTTCTTTTAATATTTGGGTAGAGACCACTTCTTTTTGCTTTAAAGCCTCTTTATAATCAAATAAGTGCTTTGTAAGTTCCTCTTTCTGCTCATTTAAATCTTTATGTTCCTGAGTTTCCCATCGTTGCAAAGTTGTATCATTCTCTTTAAGGAGATTACTAATTTTTTCAAGCTCAAGTTCTACCTCCACAATATCCTTATCTACACTCTTGAGTTCATAGATTTGCCGGTTTACTGTTTCCAATTCAGATTCAATTCTATTGCTTTTTGTCTCGGTATTGGAGATTACTTTATCCATATCTTGAAGGGTGTTTAGAGCTACTGAGGTAGGACTCTCAGGAAGTTCGGGTAAAAAACCTGTAATTTCCTCAATATCTGTTTGCCTGGATTTGACGGTTTCCATATATTGATTGAGGCAACTTATAGTAGCCTCAATCTTTGCAGAAGATTTTTCTTTTTCAATTCGCTGAAATAATCTTTCAACCTGGCTCTTAAGTAAGTTTATCTTATTTACAGCTTTAGTCTTCTGATTCCTAATGGCAAAGAGAAGATTTACCCTTGGGTCATAAGTAATAGATGACCTTTTATATCCACTCATATTTCACCTCTCTAACGGGGTTTGCCCATTATGGGAATATGTTACCAAAATCTTTCTCTATTGTCAACAAAGATTTTTAACTGAGCACCAAAAAGGGCAAAAACCTGTTCCCTGATTTTCATCAGGGCAGGCTCTGACAGGTTTAAGGACAACAACTATATCCCCCTTATCTGCTACCTTTTCCTGACTTTGACAATTTTAAGAGGGATAGATTTCCAAACCTATTGAAAAATAAGGAAGTCGGTTATAGCTTTGCGATTATCTTAATATGTTTATCCGAGTTGAAAATTCTACCTCATCCTTCATTTAATGTCCCATAGGGACAATATATCGGTAGAAATAAATCTCATACAAATAATGTCCCATAGGGACAATATATCGGTAAATGGCTTTCCATAAATTTCGACCTGTGCGGTTAAATGTAAAATGGATAATGTCCAATGAGAAATGTCCAATAAAAATGTATAACTGAAAGGTAATGAGTCTTGCGAAGTCCTAAAATTTCCCATTTTTCATTTCCTATTTTACATTTTACATTTATTTTTCCTTTGCGTCTCTGCGATGAATTA
>JBFLXS010000131.1 GCA_040755795.1 bacterium
ATGGCAAAATTAGGCTCAAAAGCCTGATGATTTTTTTGCAACTTATCCTTTGAAGTTGAGTTGATAAAAAATGCTTCACCTATTTTCTTCCCTTTGTGTCCTTTGCGTTACTACTTTGTGCCCTTTGCGGTTTATCCTTTTTTAATCGCAAAGAACGCAAAGAAATCAACCGCGAAGAACGCAAAGATTAAAGGCAAAAGGAATCATAAAAAATTCACGAAACTCCAGCAGAGGATAATACCCATAAATAAGGTATGAGAATAATCGTTCCGTTAGGAACATAATATCGGTAGGAATAGATAGACAAATCAATCAGTTCCGTAGATGGTAGAAAATTTATGGAAAGCCATTTACCGATATATTGTCCCTATGGGACATTATTTGTATGATATTTATTTCTACCGATATGTTGTCCCTATGGGACATTAAATGAAGGATGAGGTAGAATTTTCACATTCTATTTTTTTCCATTTTATCATAAGAAATGGGAGAAGGCAAGCCAAATGGACATAATTGTCTAAAAATATAGCGAGTTATAGCACTAATTTGACATAGTGTAGTAATGGTTCACGCATAACTTGTTAATTCACTACGAGTAGTTACGAGTATTTAATTCTAAGTAAAGTTTTGAATAATAACTGCTATAAATAATCTCTTTACTCACCTAAAAACGCTCTTTTAACTTCTCCATTTTCCATCAGATTCTTACCTGTATCCTCTAAGGCAATTTCACCAATTTTGAAGACATAACCTCGGTCGGCCACTTCTAAAGCCATTCTGGCATTCTGTTCTACAAGGAGAACGGTAGTTCCTTTTCTGTTTATCTCCTTTACCTTCTCAAATACAATATCCACATAATTGGGTGAAAGACCAAGTGAAGGTTCATCCAGCAGAAGCAGTATTGGACTCAACATTAATGCCCTACCAATAGCCAACATCTGCTGTTCTCCACTACTTAATGTTCCTGCTCTTTGCTTTTGTCTTTCTTTAAGGACGGGGAATAATTCAAAGATCTTTTCCAGTCTCTCTTTAACTAACGAACTCTTAACTCCTAAACTCATCAACTCATTAACTAAAATATAAGCGCCCATCTCCAGATTCTCTAAGATGCTCATAGAGGTAAAGATCTTTCTCCCTTCTGGCACAAGACATAACCCTTTTTCCGCTAACTGATATGGTTGTTTACCGTTTATTCTTTCTCCTCTAAATAGAATATCTCCTGATTGGGGTATTAATAAACCACAGATTGACTTCAGGGCAGTGGATTTTCCTGCGCCATTTGGTCCTATTATTGCCACAATTTCTCCCTCATTTACATTAAGGGAGATATTATTCAAAGCAAGAACAGTCTCGTAATATACGGTTAAGTTTTTTACTTCAAGAATCACTTCCACGCCTCCTACCCAGATAGGCTTCTATGACCTTTTCATTTTTTATAATCTCTTTAGGCTGCCCTTCAGCAATCTTTTTACCATAGTTCAGCACAATGATATTATCAGAGATTCCTGTAACTACTTTCATATCGTGTTCTATGAATAAAATCGTCTTGCCTTCATCCCTTAATTTATTGAGTAGATTAAGTATCTTGAATCTCATTTCAGGGAAGACCCCTGCGGTTGGTTCATCTAACAAAAAGAGTTCTGATTCTGTTGCCAGTGCCCTGGCTAACTCAACTAATTTCCGCTGTCCATGGGATAGATTCTGTGCAAGTTCATCTTTCTTTTCTGCAATACCGACCAGTTCAAGATATTCTAAAGCCTTCTCCCTGTTTCTTCGTTCCTCATCTTTCATCATCTTTGATTGAAGGATTGCTGATAGTAAACTCTCGCCTCTTTCATATCTTGTGGCAAGCAACATATTCTCCATAACCGTAATTTGGGGAAAAAGCCTGATATTCTGAAATGTCCTTGAAATCCCCAGCCGTGATATTTTGTAAGGTAGCAGTTTTGTAATCTTTCTATATTTGAAGAACACATCCCCTGAAAAGGGCTCAAAAAATCCTGAAATTATATTAAATACTGTGGTCTTACCAGCACCGTTGGGACCTATCAAGGCACTGATACTTTTAGCTTGAATAGAGAAATTGACACTATCCACAGCAACAAGACCGTCAAATTCTTTAGAAAGGTCCTTAACCTCTAATATCCTATCATCTTTCATTTGAACTTGTAAACTCCTATTATCCCTTGTGGTCTTTTGAGCATAAGAATCACAAGGAGCAATCCGTAAATCATTTGTCTTAAGGGTGCTGCAATGGATGATGGTATTCCCACAAACCTCAGAAGTTCGGGAAGCACAACCAGAATCACAGCTCCCACTATTGAACCCTGTATGCTCCCCATTCCTCCAAAGATTACCATCAGAAGGATGGTAATCGATTCCATTACAGTAAAACTTGAAGGGTCAATAAAGGTTATGTAATGGGCATAGAGACTTCCCGCAATACCAGCAAAGAATGCCGCGATGATGAAGACCAGAAGCTTATGTTTGGTCGTGTCTTTTCCCATAGCCTCTGAAGCAATCTCATCCTCTCGGATAGACCTTAGTATCCTACCAAATGGGGAGTTTACTATTCTATTAATCACAAATGTAGTCATCACCACAAAGATTAATACCAACAACAGGTAACACCATATTTCTGACAACTGAAAACCGAAGACTGAAAACCCTGGTATTCCAGGCAAGCCCATTGGTCCTCTGGTAAGAGACACCCAATTCTTGGCAATAGAGTAAACAATAACTCCTAACCCGAATGTTGCCAGAGCAAGATAGTCTCCTTTTAGTCGTAGTGCTGGATAGCCTATTACAACACCTGAAAGGGCGGCAATCCAGGCTCCTATCAATAACCCGAGCCAGGGAGACATCCCCATGTTTAGTGCGAGTAAACTTGAGGTATATGCCCCGATGCAGGAGAAAGCCGCATACCCCAATGCTGGCAGTCCTGTAAAACCCACAATAAGATTCAGGCTCATTGTGAGAATGATGTATATTCCGGCAATAACAAGTATGTGTAATAAATACTCCATATCCTCAGATTGTCTCCTTTACTGATTTCGTACCAAGAATCCCCCATGGTCTTACCAGTAGAAAAATAATCAGAATAGCAAAGGCAATGGCATCCTTCCATCCTGCCTGTATCTTCCAGATACCAAGATTTTCAGCCAGACCTAAAAAGAATCCACCCAACACTGCACCTGGAATGCTACCAATTCCTCCGATGATAGAGGCAATAATACCTTTCAGAATAGCAGTAAAACCCATTGTTGGTTCAATATTGGTTTCATAAGAAATCAATATTCCTGCAGCGCCAGCCAAAGTAGATCCTATAGCAAACGAAGTCAGAATTATCCTTTCAGGATTTATGCCAACGACATTCGCTGCTATTGAATCATCTGCTACAGCCCTCGTTGCCTTACCGAGTTTCGTCTTCTGGATAAAGAGCCAGAGCAATATCATAAGAATTACCGAAACCACTAAAATCGTAATCTGAATATCAGTAATCACAGCACCAATGAAATGATGTCCTTCCTTGACGGGACCGGTTCTTATGGTAAGAATCTGCGCTCCATAGATGAGTTGAATCAGATTTTGAAGGAAGATAAACACGCCAAAAGAGGCGATGAGGAAAATCAGATTAGATGCATTCTGTTTGCGGAGGGGATAATAGACAAGTCTATCTATACTAATGCCCAGGAGTGCAGACAGGCAAATGGATAAAAAAAAAGAAAGTAACAAAATAGTTAGTGAGTTAATGGGTTGATGAGTTAATGAGTTCAGGAAGGTATAAGCGAAATATGCTCCCGCAGTATAAACCACACCATGGGCAAGATGGAAGAATTTTACTGTGCGGTAAATAACCGTAAACCCCAGAGCAATAAGGGCGTAGATGCTCCCAGCGATTATACCGTTTAAAAAAAGTTGGTTAAACATTTATGATTCCCTGTTTTCTGTTATTTTCTTTTCAAGATATATCTTCACCTTATCCAAAAAATCTTTGTATAAACTCTCTGTCTCTGATATAAACCTCTTGATGGATGACCATCTTATATCAAGGTATTCGTGGGCAACGATATTTCTAAATTTCACCCATGTGGAAAGTGCTTCTGCATCAACCATTTTTAATTCTTTAACTGCTGATAGCAAGGCTACAATATCCTTATAATTATCAGGAAGGGAAATACCTTCGAAGGTAAGAATAATTTTGGATATGTCTATTGATGAGTTTATTATATTTTCAACCCATCTTTCCACACTTCGCCTTCTATCTCTATCTGTAAAGTAATCTTCCCTGGTTAGATGCTTAAACCTGGTATAATCCTGCGTCTCTGATTCAAGAAAGTTTAAGCGTTGCAGTAATCTTTGGTTAAGTTCTTCTTTCAAAACTTCGCCTCTCCATAAAATCTTTTATTAGCATATCTCTAAAATCCTCTGCCTCATGGGTTACAACCTCCATAAAATCAAGATAAAGTCCCCAATCATTTATGGCAAGAGGAATACCCCTTATTGCACTTGCTGCAATGCTTGATGAAACCCTGTTTAAAATCAAGAGTTCAATCTCTTTATTCAAAAGATGCTCCAAATCCGACCATATTTTGTCCTCTGTAGAATAGAAGACCTCCTCTTCATATTCTACCGGATGTCTTTTTTGAGGATAAAAATATACCGCAATATCAATATCGGATAATTTCGTAGCGATTCCTTTTGCCTGTGAGCCAAATAGAAAGGCACAGGCAATATCCTTACGGTTTTCAAAGTAGTTTTTTAATCTCTTTATTTCTAAATCAGTAAGCATTGGTCACTTGTTAAAGATAAGAAAACTGTCCTCCTACCCAATTCATAGCCTAACAACCAATAACTAAAAACTAACAACTGTCTTTTCAGCTCCCTAAAACCCATAAACTCATCAACTCATATATTTTATATCTTTAAGATTTTTCTCTTTGATTTCTTCGTAACCTTCTATAATTTTTTTGCTAATTGTAGGTTCAAACCGAATCTCTGAAATATAGTTTCCAAAAACCTCATCTGTTTCCTCTTCCCCTTCAATAACAAGTCTTCCAAAATCCCCTTCGCCCCAGTGAACCACACGATTTTCGCTAAAAAACACTCTTCTACCTTGTTGCAGATAATATTTTGCCACTTCTCGTAAAAATGAGATGTAACAATTCACAAGCTCTCTTTCAAGAGACTCAAATCTTTCTTTGGTTTGTTCCCAAAGAGACTTAATCTTTACATCGCTTAAATTTTTAATCATTCTTTCTTTCATTTCATTTTCTTCAGGGTTTATAATTTCAAAACCTTCCTGTTGAACAATTTTTATAAAATCTTTATCACTGCAAACAAACTTGATATGTTTATTTATTTCCTCTCTCAACCATAATGCCGAGGCAAGATGAATTGCATCAAGTGCTTTCACAGAATACTTAAGCACTTCGCTTCTTAAAAAATGAAGTATGTAATCATTAAACTCTATACGATTTATTAAAGTTCTGAAATGATCTCCAAAGAGTTTTATCTGTTTCGAAAAAAAATCCTGAGTTATTTCTTTATTTTGTAGCCTTCTTTTTAAACCAAATAATACTTCAGGATAAATAATTGTGGAAGAAAAGAATGAGGAATTGGATTTCAAAAGGTCTACCATTGCCTCAGTTCCTTTCTCATAAAAATAAACTTTCAAAAGGACACTCGCATCAAGATAATATATCATTCTCGTATTTCTTTTAATATTTCACTCCATGGTTTTCCTGGGATTTTGGGAGGGATTTTTACTTCCACCTCCCTACCCGATGCCAGTCGGATCAATCCCTTTTCGGCTAATTCCTGAAGTTTTGATTGGTAGAATATTTCCTTTGTTATATCCTCAGTTTCTCGAAAACTCCTCTTGAATTCCGAAATTTGTTTCTCTTCCTTATAAGTTTTTTGCAATTCTATTGTTAATGCTTCGTTCATTTTTCCTTTTCAAGGAGTAAGAGAAAGAAAAGTCCACCAATTCCTATCCAGGTTAAAAATTCTTTGGTCTTTTTATCCCTTCCGAATTCGGCTAAGTGGGTAGATACCATTTGGATAGTCTTTACAGGATTAGTTCTATTAATCCATATACGGTTTGTGTTTGAAGGGACTCTAATTCCTTTGTCAACAACGACAAGAATCGGTTTCGCTTCTCTCAGTCCTTCTCTAACCTCTCTGTTTAACCAATCCAGTTGAAAGCCAGAAGATGTGGCAATGGCTAAAAGATAATCTGTTTCTTTAAGATGAGAGCGAATTCTTTCAGGAATAACACCTTTGGGTTCCCACTCTCTATCCGGGACAAATGGAGAGGCCCCGCGTTTTGCCGCTTCATTTGCCATTGCATAAACAACCCCCAACTCCCTTGGTGCAACACTATGACTGATAAAAACCTTAAAATTCATAACCTCTCCAACCTTTTAATTGCTTTTTTCTACCTCAAATTCCATCTTCCTTAACTCATAAACTCACCAACTCATAAACCCATAAACTTATAACTTCTTAATTCCCTTCTTCCACTTCAAAAATCTTCATTTCCCTCGGAGCTACACTATGACTGATAAAGACCTTAAAACTCATAAACTCTCCAATTCATTAACTCTAAGGGTGCAGTAAATCATCGTGAAGCCTTTCGCAATAAGGACATAGATGATGCTTCCGATTGTGCCATTTAACCTATACGGTCACATATATTTCTCTCACCATAAAATTCAAATAGTGTTTGTATGTTTATTCTCAACATTACTATTGTCGGATTAACATTTATGGCTTTTCAATTGTTTGAGTGGATTTTGTACCCAATTGGTTGCAGGGATTTTAATATCTGTTCCTATAGAATCAGAAATTTCTATATGTACTCTAAATCTGACCCTGTTTAATTTTTTTCGAGTCCTCTCGGGTTTAGATAAATCGCCTGTTGCAAATTTTTCAAAGAATCTTTCTACCCTTTTCTCATCACCATCGAAGATTCTCAGGTTAATAAACTTTTCACCAGCATCGAACGATGAAAAATCAGGAATATTTTCTATCTTATCCTTTTTTACATAATATCTTTCAAGATTACAAATATCTTGGAAATCATTGTAAGCGAACATATCATTAGCCTCTTGTAATACATATCTTTCACCATGTTTAAGATTGATATTCCTTACTTCATTGCACTATTCTGTACCTCCGTGATTACGTAATATTCGCCAAATTACATCTGGAGCTTTATAAAAACTGTAGTAATATCTTCTAGCTAATATTGAAGTAGCCACATGCATCTTCATATACTGGGATGGTGTTGCCCATACAAACATTCTTTCTTTACCGGTTAGTATCCAAAGAGTAAATTGTATAATATAAAACCAGGAATATAGTCTTTCTTCAATGGTCATCTTCAAGAACTTATTCATAGCTCTAATAGTTTCTTTTTGCTGTTGAGAAACAAAGAGAAAAATACTTGTGAAGAGTAATGCATTAGGAATTAGTGCTACTATAAGATATATTCCAAACCTAATAATATTGTTGGAGAAACCGACTTTCTGTAGAAACCCATTCAATATCTCGTTATTTAAATATTCTAATCCCAGAACTTGCAGGCACCATAAGAGTATCCCTAAAACGACATACCACGCCACACTTATAAATCTATCTGTCAGATAGGCTACCAACCACATTCTTATGTAACCTCCTCTGGCAATTTTTGCTTTAAACTGACAATAGGTATAACTTCCTTAAATGTGGGTACGAATCCGGCTTTTTCAAGAATTCTAAAGACCTTCTTAGAATCATAAGAATAGTGAAAGAATTGCTCACCGTTGTTTAAGAATAACTTCGTGTATCCACCAGGAATCGTTGAAGCCTCTGTATTGATTTCAGTCCCACCACTGTTCAAAAGATCAATGATAAAACCCAGATTCTCCCTGGTATTCATATAAGTATGAGTAAATGGAAATATCAAGCGACGGATAGCGACTGACAACTTGTACATTTTATTTGAGACCCTATAAAATGGATGTTGTATCAACGCTCCGTGTGCACTTTTCAACCTTGGTACCCCAAAGGCATAAGGTTCAATACCGTAGTTTTCTCTTATCCATAAACCATGGCGAATAAGAGATAATTCATCATATTTCCATTTATATAATCCAAAAAGAACACCCATGCCTATCCTTTCAATCCCAGTTTCAATAGCTCTATCAAATACCTGGAGCCTCCACTCGTACAAAGACTTATGGGTATTCTCCGGATGTACTCTATGATATTGATCTATATTATAAGTTTCTTGCCAAGTGTAAACTTCCGTGAGACCCGCCTCCCTAAGCACCTTATAGTCTTTCACATCCATTGGTTCTGACATAAGTATTATGGTTCCTCCACCTAAATCGTCTAGTTTTCTTTTCAAAGGTCTTATATATTCTGCCAAAAGGGTACCTTTAGTAAGCGTTTGATGATATCCTAAGACAACTTCTATATTCCTATGGCCAATTTCTAGTAAAAATTCCATTTCTTTCAAGAATTCTTGAGTTTGTAATGTGTTCCGCTTAAGAAAATTGTTGTCGCGACGGAAACTGCAGTAGACACAATTGTTGGCGCATACATTAGTGATGTATACAGGAACATATATTTTTACATAATTGCCAAATATTTTTCTCCTAAGCTTATTTGCAGATTGAATAACACAGTCATAAGAGGCATTGTCGTTTATACAATGGATCAAAGTAGAAGCTTCTTCCAAAGAAATCTTCTCAAGATCAAAGGCTTTTTGAACTATTCTTTCTACATCACTCACAGTTACCTTCCTTTTCTTTCTTAAAGTCTGTTTAATAATCTGAGGGTCTGTTTTATAATATTCCATAGTTTCACCTGTCAAAAAGGTTTTACAGTTTCTATGTATTCGAATTTACCATTCTTAACCACAAAGATTCTATAAGGCTTGATTACATCTCCATCTACAAATCGCATTTTACCTGTGACTCCATTAAACTCTTGCATCTTCTGAAAATATTTTGCAATAGATTCTCCCTTTTTATTCCCATCCTGGATAGCTTTTACAGCAAGTCCTCCACAATCATATGCATGAGCAGCGAACATATCCGGGACTTGGCCAAATTTCTGCTTGTACTTTTGCACGAATTCTCTGACTATATCTTCTGGGGACTCAGAATCATAAAGCGGGACACTAATATATGATCCTTCTATTATATTGGTGGAAATTTTCTCTAATATTTGGGGATCATAAAAACTATAGGCGGATAGAAATTTTGCCTGTAACCCTAATTCACTTGCCTGCCTTAGGAAATTTAGGAGTTCATCTAAGTATCCTAAAAGATAGATATAGTGAGGCGTTTTTGGTTTAACTTTTGGTGGTGTCCGAAATTAGCTAACTTCCTCTAACCGGATAGGTAAGCCATTCCTCTATACTCCAAACGTGGTCGGTTAGACCAGCAGCCATTGCCGGAGTTCGTTGTTGCCAACCACCATCAATG
>JBFLXS010000132.1 GCA_040755795.1 bacterium
TAAAAATAATAAAATTTTTTTAAAAAATATTCGTATGCACGCTTTTAAGGTCTAAAACTTGCCTATCCCCTTGATTATTAAAAGGTTAGCACCATTTTATGGTCCATCTTTGAGGGGAAGTTCCGTTCTAACGAACCATTATTATCCAAATCTACCAGACAGATACTGGTCAGCGTCCCCCCTAAATCAGAAGAAAATAACTCATCTCCATTAGCCCGACAGACTATAACTCTATTTACAACTGGAGTGATAATTTCTAATTCTTCATCGCCATTGACATCGCCGGTTAAGGTTAGCAGGTTAGCTTGTTTAGTCCAGTCGAGTTCAAAAGGCAATTTGGGATGGGTCTTTTTAGTAGAGGCAAATGGGGAATAAAAGCTACTTGCAGGACTATATCCTTTAAATTTCCAGCCTTGTTCCACTGCTTCTACTTTAATAGAACTTAAGATGCATAATAAAATTATAATGCTTTTTATTGGAATGGGAATCACCTCCAAAGCAGAATTAATTCGATAGCACAGGGATAAAAATCACAGTTAAACATTTCGCTCCTTCAAAGCTGAATCCTTTTACTCGATGTTCAAGTTTTTGTAACCGTTCAGATATTCTGGTGTTTCTGGTGTCTTGGTGTCTGGTGGTCTGGTAGTCTTATGTAGCTCAGGCACATAGACACCAGGCACCAGACCACCTGGACGGTTATAATCTATGAAATCCTTCAAAAACTTGAACATCGAGTATTATCTCTACATATATCCTAACATAAGAGGATGTTGTTGTCAATATTTTTATTGACTTTTAGACTTACTTGAGATGGAGTTAGGATTGCAAAATACAGAATATGTAAAGTTGAGGCAGAGAATACTTATCTAAGTGGCTATATTTTCTATGCCCTTTGAGGTTCAGAAAATTTCCTCCTTATCTCCATTTTTTACTTGATCATATAGGGAAGTATAATATACCACGAATTTCACGAATTGGACGAATTAAAAGACTACCTAATTATTATATGGGAGAAATAGAGGGTCAGGTCGGGTGAATGTAGAATGCACTCAAGAGAGTTTGGGGGAAAATTTGCTTTCCGGTTTGTGACCCTACTTACTCAGCCGAATTGATTCCCAGAAAATACAACGGGTATACCTACGAGAGCTATTAATATTAATAAAAATCCTGCTAAGAACGTCTAATCTGAGACAAAAAAATAGTTGCATATAATTGATTATTGTGCTATAATTGGAAACAAGATAATGAGATGATGATAAGATGTTATCAGATGTTAATGTGTGGTTATTTTATCTTTGAGAGGAAATATATGCAAGTTACTACAATTCAGGAGGCAAAAAAGAATTTGGAGCAGCTAGTCTATCAAGCGGATACTGATGCTGAGCCTATTATGATTTTTCTTGATGACACGCATAAAGCGATTTTGTTATCAGAATGGGAATTTACCGTATGGCAAGAAACAGAATATCTCTTATCGAATCCCGCGAATGCTGCTCACTTACGAAAATCCTTGGAACAAGCACGTATTGGACATGTGACAGAACGGGAGTTAGTGAATGTATGAGACTGACATTTACTGATGCTGGATGGGAAGATTATCTCTGGCTTCAACAGTATCAACCCCAATTATTGAAACGCGTGAATGATTTGATTAAAGATGCCAACCGCACCCCGTTTAAAGGAATTGGGAAACCCGAACCATTAAAACGGGATTTGCGAGGATGTTGGTCGCGAAGAGTCACGGACGAACACCGATTGGTGTACAAGGTTGAACACGATACTCTTGTAATTATTTCATATAGGTATCATTATGAATAGAGTCAACATGAGTGTAAGTTGGGGGAGCAGAGGTTGATTATGGGATACAGCAATAAGAAGAAAAGTAAGCATTCAGTTAACAGGTGTCAGGTATCAGTGTTCAATGCTCAACTTTTAAGAGAATTAGGGACATCGTAACCGTTCAGGGTGTAACGAAGGGGAAATGGAGAAATCAGGGAAAAGGGGAAAAAGTATTCTTATTTTAGTAAGAAAATCATATTATTTAGAATGTCATTGACAACTGATGAAACCTTCTGCTACCTAATTCCCCTACCCTTCTCCTTTCTCCCCATTTCCCCTTTTCTCCTTATTTACACCTGAACGCTTACGGGACATCAAAATAAGGAAACAAATAGAGTAGTAATATTCATTACTGCCGTGATTCTCCTGGTGTTAACTGAGTGCTGATACCTGATTACTGAAAACTTACAATAAATCTTCGTGTCTCTGTGGCTTTGTGTGAGGAAATAATATCTCTGTTATCAGTTTAAAGGAGGATAAAAAATGAATAAAGTTCCATTGTTAGATTTAAAGGCACAATATGCGAGTATTTCAGGAGAAATTGATGGGGTAATAAATGAAGTTATTAGAAATGGTAGTTTCATATTAGGTGAAAATGTCAAGAAGTTAGAAGAGGAGATTGCTTCATTTTGTCAAACTAAATATGCCGTAGGCGTCGCCTCTGGCACTGATGCCCTTCTGTTGAGTCTTATGGCGTGTGAGGTAAAAGCAGGAGATGAGGTGATTACTTCACCGTTCACCTTTATTGCTACGGCTGAGGTGATAGTGCTTTTAGGGGCAAAACCTGTATTTGTTGACATTGACCCCAAAACCTATAATATTGACCCATCTAAGATTAAAACCGCTATTACTCCTAAAACTAAAGCCATTATCCCGGTTCATCTTTATGGTCAGCCAGCGGATATGGATGAAATATTACCTGTTGCCAGGGAGTATAATTTAGCCGTGGTAGAAGATGCCGCTCAGGCAATTGGGGCTAAATACAAGGGTAAAATGGTTGGTCAAATGGGCACAACGGGTGGATTTTCCTTTTTCCCGGCTAAAAACTTAGGTGCCTATGGTGATGGAGGAATAATTACGACTAACGATGAAGATATTGCCAAAAAACTTAAAATGCTACGCACTCATGGTTCACAAGTTAAATACTACCATGAAATTATTGGCACGAACAGCCGATTGGATGAATTACAGGCAGGCATATTACGGGTAAAATTAAAAAAACTGAATGAGTGGACTCGGAGACGACAGGAAATTGCTAAAACCTATAATGAGGCATTCAGGAATAAAGAAATCATAACCCCGTTTGTTGAAGCATTTAACGAGCCTGTATATAATCAATACACCATAAGGGTAAAGAATAGAGATGGGTTAATAAAACATCTAAAAGAGACAGGTGTTGATACTGCTATTCACTATCCAACACCGTTACATCTTCAACCAGCATTTTCTTACTTAGAGCATAAAGTAGGAGATTTTAAAGAAAGCGAACAGGCGGCTAAAGAGGTTTTATCACTTCCTATTTATCCTGAATTAACCTCACAACAAATCGAAACAGTTATTTGTGCACTATGTAACTATTTACTCAAATAAAGCGTAACAAAGGGAAAAAGGGAAATGAGAGAAAATTACATTATTTTACCATATTCCACGACTCTGTTTCTTCCAGTGTTTTTCGCCTCATAAAGTGCCGTATCCGCACATTTAATCAACTCTTTCTGCTCAAGAGCATCAGCAGGAAATACAGCAATACCAATACTTATGGTTACAGGTAAAGTAGTTTTAAGTCGATACGCATCTTCTTCGGTCAATAAACCTTTTTCTATTTCGTGTCTTATTCGTTCTCCTAACAAAAAGGTATTTCCCAGCGAGATATCAGTTGCAATAATCACAAATTCTTCTCCTCCGTAGCGAGCAATAATATCTGTTTGCCGAATATGGTAATTTAAGAGCATCGCCAACCTGGATAACAATATATCTCCCTCCTGATGTCCATAAGTATCATTAAAGTCTTTAAAGTGGTCAATATCTATCATTAATAAAGATAAGGAACTTTTAATCCTCTTACACCGTTCTATCTCTCTTTTTAAACTTTCTTGAAAATAGCGGTAGTTATAGAGTCCGGTTAGACCATCAGTGATGGCTAATTTTCTAATTTCATCATGCAACTGGGCATTATTTATGGATAGAGCGGCTCGAGTAGCAATCAGACTTAAAAATTTTACCTCATCTTCTTTGAATTCCATTACTTTAGAATAAACACAAGTAAAAACACCAATCGGTTTTTCATTGACAATTAAAGGAACTGAGAGCAAAGAAGATATTCCCTTTTTTGAAGTAAAGAGACGGTCATTCGAGTCTATCTTAGATAAATCACTAATGCTTACAGGCTGGCCGGTTCTAATTACTTGACCTAATATACTCTCTTCTATCTTTATTTTATTCACATCAGGAATCTTTGATAATAAATTACCTTTTTTTGCCTTGAATTCTAACTCCTGTTTGTTCTCATCAACCAAACTAATGAGGATTAAATCTGATTTCAAAAATTCATTTGTAACATCAATAATACTATTTAACTCATCCTCTAAATTCAAACTACTGCCTATTTTTAAAGAAAGTTTATAGATTTCATTTAACATTTGATTCTTTTTGTCAATCTCTTTTAAATTCCCTTTTAATCTTTGAAGGAGTTTTTGAAGTTTTTCCTTTTCTAATTCCAATTCTTCACTTTGAATTTTAATTTCCTGAGTGAGATAAACAGTAACTCCTGCAATAGCAAACAGAAGTGGAATTTTACTCAAAAGAGTAGATAAAAGCACACGGAGTGAAGGTTCAGTTAGAATTCCATTCAAAATATATAATAGACTTATACAGATAGTTATCAAAAAACATTTTAATGGGTTATAATAAGTTGCCGCAAACATAATCACCGCAAAATAAAGCAGGAAGAAATTACTTTGTAGCCCCCCAGTTAAATAAATAATCCCGCTAATAAAGATTATATCCAGTGTGCTCTCAGCATAACAGATTCGATAGCCTTTACCTTCTTGCCATTGTTGTTGCCAGGGAATGAATCTAACTAATAGATTATAAATACCAGCTAAAATAAGCAAAAAGTAAATTTGAGTATAATCTACTACTGCTTCCGGGAAGAGTTTAATGACTAATAAGACCAACAAAATTATTAACCATCTGGTCTTATTAGCAATCTTTATCATTCGTTGAGGAAAGGTTAAATACATTTTTTTACCTCCAGAGAATTCTATCATATCCAATGTTAAATGTCAAGAAGAAAATGCTTGACATTCTTTCTATATCAAAGTATAATATCAAAAGGAGAATTGTCAATGAGAATAAAGGTATGTTCGTTAATTACCATTATTTTGGTTCTTATTACGGAAATTGGAGTGTGTAAGGAAACTTTTATTTTCTGGTATAATAAGGGAGTAGATTTATATCAGAGCGGGAAATACAAAGAAGCACTTGATTGTTTTGATGAAACGATTAAGTTAAATCCAGAGGATGGAGATACATGGTATAATAAAGCTGTAACATTGGATAACTTAAAGGAATATGAATCTGCAATAAAATGCTATGATTTTGCCATAAAATACTTTGAGCCAAAATCCGCTTATGCCTGCTACAATAAAGGAATAGACCTGTATAATTTGGGGAAATACGAAGATGCCCTTATTTGTTATGAAGGTAGTATTGGTTTATATCCTGCTGATGCCGCCGCCTGGTTTAACAAAGGGGTAGTTTTATATAAACTGGGAAGATACAATGAGGCTCTTTTATCTTTTGATAAGGTTATTGAATTAAATTCTCAAGACTCAGCCGCATGGTTTAACAAGGCAATGATACTGGAAAAACTTGAGAAATATAAAGAAGCAAATTTGTCTTATGATGAGGTGCTAAAGTTAAATCCTGATGACCAGAATGCCTGGCTTAATAAAGCAAATGCCTTATATAAACTTGGGGAATATAAAGGTGCAGTTGTTTATTATGATGCTGTTTTAAGATTAGACCATAATTCTCCCCAGATATGGTTTAATAAAGGATTGGCTCTGGCGATGCTTGGAAGCTACAAAGAATCCATCAGTTGCTATGATGAGGCGATTAAGTTAAATCCAGCAGATTATCAATTATGGTTTAATAAAGGAATAGATTTATGCAAATCAGAAGAATATCAGGAGGCAACAGCCTGTTTCGCGGAAGCCACTAAATTGAATCCTGAAGATATAAATAGCTATTATAACCAGGGGGTAGCATTGTGTAAATTGAGAAGATACAATGAGGCAGTAGAATGTTTTGATAAAGCGATAAATCTCAATCCTGCTTTTCAACAAGCCTGGTATAACAAAGCAATCGCTCTACAAAATCTTGGTAAAAGAGAACAAGCAAATAACTGTTTTAAAGAGGCTCAAAGATTATGATGATAGAAGTTAGAGGTCTGTTGATTCACTTCAGATGGCTAAATAGTTAGTAACTATTCAGCATACCAAGTAAGTAGGAAGTAGGGAGTAGGAAAGTAGGAAGTAGGAAGAGGGGAAAATAATTCTTTATGCCTTGTTTCTTAAAACCTTCTGCAATATTTGCTGGAATAGAAACAGCCGCTCTCCACATCTGTTGCACCAATTCTTTCCCTTTCCTACTTCCCTACTCTCCTACTTTCCTACAAGGTGAATAGTTACAATAGTTACAAGAAAGACAATGACTTATTACCCAATATGCCTTAATTTAAAAAATAAAAAATGCCTTGTTGTGGGAGGCGGAAAAGTAGCACTTCGCAAGGTGAAATCATTGGTTGAGGCACAGGCGAAAGTTACTGTTATCAGCCCAAAATTCTCTACCTTATTTAAAGAATTGGAAAATAAGATAACCTGTTTAAAGGAAAAATATAACTCTAACCATATAAAAAAAGACACATTTTTAGTTATTGCCGCCACTAATGATAAACAATTTAATGCTAAAATTGCCAGGGATGCTAATAAATTAAATTTATTAATAAATGTTGTTGATTCTCCTGAAATGTGTAATTTTATTGTTCCAGCAATAATGGTTAGGGGAGATTTAATTATTAGTGTCTCGACAAGTGGCAAAAGTCCAGCATTAGCCAGAAAGATTAAAGAAGACCTCGAAATTATTTATGGCACTGAATATGAAGCATTAGTAGATTCATTGGCCAAATTACGAAATAAGGTTAAGGTTGAATATAAAGATGAAGAAGAAAGAAAACTATTCTGGGAAAAACTACTTTCCCTTAAAAATGCTCACCACGAAGGGCACAGAGAGCACGAAGTGAAATTTGATGAATTATCGAATTCGTAAGGGTTCAGGTAGGATAAAAATAAGGAGAAAGGGAGAAGATGGAGAAGTGGAGAAAAGAAGAGTTAACTGATAGGATTATTAATGCCTGTATTAATGTCCATAAAAAGTTAGGACATGGTTTTCTGGAGAGCATCTATCGTAATACGTCAGTCATTTGGGGGAACGAACATTAACCTGCGGAGGACAAAGCAATGAAAATAGTAGGCAAGTAGGTAGTAGGTAAGTAGGAAAGGGATAAAGGATGTGCACGGTATTCCTCTTCTGGGGGCAATGTCTCCCCCTTCCCTACTTTCCTACTCTCCTACTTCCTACTTTCAGGAGAATCTCCCATTTCACTGACGCATTACGAGATTTGTTCTGTAACATCTCCCTGCCCTTCGTGCTCTTCGTGGTGAATAGTTACAAGGAGGATTAATATTGTTTAATCTATTATTTTTTAACCTTGCCTTTGTTTTATATTCCATTTCAACTATTATTTATCTTATTTTCTTATACGCAAAAAGAGAAAGATGGAGTAATTATGGATACTGGCTGACTATTTTAAGCCTAACTGTCCATAGTTTAAGTCTAATAGTTCGAGGGTTTGAGGCTAATCACTTGCCAATGGCCAGGTTGTTTGAATCTCTATCATTTTTTGGCTGGATGGTAGTTGCTATTTTTTGTTTTATTGAATATCGGTATAAATTAAAGATATTAGGTTTGTTTGTCCTGCCAATTGTCTTTTTTATACTTCTTTGTGGATATTTTTTCCCAAAAGAGATAATACCGTTAGTTCCAGCATTGCAAAGTTACTGGCTGGGTATTCATGTGGGTTTGAGTTTATTTAGTTATGGGGCATTTGTTTGCGGATTTGAGTTTGGCTTAATGTATCTTGTTCAGGATAAAGCAATAAGATTAAAAAAACAAATGGCTTATTTGCAATTGCCTTCATTAGAGATATTAGATAATTTAAGTTATAAATCTGTGTTTATAGGATTTTTATTTTTGACTTTAGGGATAATCACGGGTGCTATTTGGGCGAATTCTGCCTGGGGTTCATACTGGAGCTGGGACCCAAAAGAGATATGGTCATTAATCACCTGGTTTGTTTATGCGGCGTATCTTCACGCCAGATTCTTGCGTGGTTGGCGAGGTAGAAAAATCGCTTATTTAACCATAATTGGCTTTGGATGTCTTTTATTTACCTTTCTGGGAGTAAATTTGTTACTGCCAGGATTACATACTTATAAATAACAGAAGTCAGAAGCCAGTGTCGTGTTGAACAAATAACGCACGGAATTTGATTCTGGTAACTGGTGATTGGTAACTGGTAATTAAATACTGTTCGGCTGAGCTCACAACGAAGCTATTTAACTATTTACCATTTACCATTTACCAGTTACCATATTCCGTGCAAAACTTACTCAATACCACACTATGAGGTCAAAAGTTAGATTTTCTAACTTCTGACCTCTATCCTCTAACTGCGGTAAAGTGATAAAAATGGATATATTCAAATTAGCTGATTTAGTCAGAACTCAAGAAACTGTTCAAAAAGAACCTGATACCTTTAGACGAAAACCTGCTCCTGAAATATCTTTTGAAGAGGCAATTAAACATCCAAAAGAATTTGCTCCGACAAAAGGTCAGGAAACGGTTATCTCTAAAGGTGAGGATAAACTTACTTTATCTGCAGAAGGTAAAACTGCCTACGAAATAACTAAACTTATCCTTGCTGTATTAAAAACTGAAGATATAAGAGAAGATAAGGTTATGATGGCAAAGGAATTATTAAATACAGGTCGCCTTTTAACCCGCCAGGGTATATTGGAAATAACTGCCAGGAAGTTAATTAAAGGCATAGGAATCTGAAATCTGACACTAATCTTTCTTTGTCATTATTTAATTAGTAACTATATGCCTTTCTAAAAAACTCCTTATTTTTTCGTAACTATTCAGCCAGTGATTGACACGGATTAGCACGGATAAATACACAGAGGTCAGAGGACAGATGAGAAAGGGGGAAACGGAGAAAGGGAGAAACGGAGAAGGAGAGGAGACACGAGGCACTATACCTGAATTTGCCTTCAACCTTGAGCCTAATTACGGACACGGATACCGGACACGATTCACGGATTTTCAGTGTTTCATCCGTGTCCATCAGTGGCTGAATAGTTACAAAAATCCTTGACTTCTATATGGTAGTCTAACCCATTACCCCCTAATCCATAAATTTCTGCTAATCAAGATAATCCCGGCTAAAATGGCTAAAAAGGTCAAATGCTCACTATTGCCTTTTACCTGTTCAAAACTCCATTT
>JBFLXS010000133.1 GCA_040755795.1 bacterium
CGCAGACTCCAGGATTGATGTCCGAAGGGTGGAGCAAGAAAAAGTTTGAGCCATTTCTCCAATTCTCCCTTTTCCCCATTTCTCCTTGTTTACACTTCTAATGTATAGCCCTGAACGGTTACAAAATAATGAATCACAGTGAGTGCATTGTGTTCTCAGTGGTTTAAACAGGAGATAACCAGAATGTTAATTTCGTATAACTGGCTAAAAGAATATGTTGATTTTGACTTTTCTCCGACAGAATTAGCAGATAAATTAACTAATCTTGGGTTTGAAACAGCCAATGTGGAAAGAATCGGGGATGATACGATTATAGATTTGGAGATAACGGTTAATCGTGGAGATTGCTTGAGTATGATTGGGATAGCCAGGGAAATATCTGTTTTGAATAAAACTAAACTAAAAATTCCTTCCCCACCTGCATTTAATTTATCTAAAAAACTAACCCAGATGGTTAATATCTTAATAGTTGACCCTAAATTATGCCCGCGTTATACTGGCAGGATAATTGAAGGGGTCAAGGTTGCTCCCTCTCCTGTCTGGCTCCGAGAACGGCTTGAGAAGGTAGGCATTCGCTCGATTAATAATGTTGTTGATATTACCAATTTTGTGATGATGGAGTTAGGACATCCACTTCATGCCTTCGATTACCAGACATTGATGGGTAAGAAAGTTATTATTTGTCGTGCCGCGCCGCATGAGAAAATCCTGACTTTAGATGGAGTAAGTTATGAACTTTCTCAAGAAATGCTTATCATTGCTGATGCAGAAAGACCTATTGCCTTAGCCGGGATAATTGGCGGAGAAGATAGCCGCGTTAAAGAAGAAACAACAACTATTTTATTGGAATGTGCTTACTTTAATCCTCAAAATATCCGACAAACCACAAAACAACTACAAATCCAAACAGAATCTTCTTATAGATTTGAACGCGGTGTTGACCCGGAGGATTTAATTTTAGTTCAAGACCGTGCGACTCAACTGATTACAGAAATATGCAGTGGAAAATCTATCTCGCCAATAATAGATATTTATCCAAAGAAATTTAAAAAGACGATTATCAATTTAAGAATTGATAGAATTAATCGGATTCTGGGCACAAGCATTAAGGAAAATGAGGTGAAAGATATTTTACAATCATTCGGTTATGGAATTAAAGAGGAAGAAAAAGGTATTTTCCTTATGGAAGTCCCTTCGTTCAAACATTTAGATATTACCCGTGAAATTGATATAATCGAAGAGATAGCCCAAATATATGGTTATGAAAAAATCCCGATTACAGTGCCGGCAGGCTCTTTTAAAGTAGCAATGGATTATGAGTATGAACTATCCAATAAGGCAAAACAAATTCTGGTTAGCTGCGGCTTTTACGAAGTCATTACTTACTCATTTGCCTCACCAAATTTTCTGGCAAAAACTAAAATCCCCCTGACTAACGAAGTGATTATTACTAACCCATTAAGAGAGGATGAGAATTTAATGTGTCCTTCTTTAATCCCTAATATTTTGAAAGTGTTACAATGGAATATCAATCGGGATAACTATGATTTAAAGGTATTTGAATTAGGAAAGGTTTTTTCCGCTGACAAACCCCTTCCAAAAGAACAAAATGTTTTAATTGGGGCGATTGCCGGAAATTACCATGAACCTAACTGGCGAGATAAAACAACTATTTTGGCTAACTTTTATGATTTAAAAGGGGTGATTGAAAAATTGCTTCAAGAACTATGCATAAGTGGATATGAATTCCTTGCTGGAAACCACGCCAGCCTTCATCCCACAAGACAAACAAAATTAGTCTATCAAGACACTCCCATTGGAATGATGGGCGAACTACATCCACAAATTGCAAAGGAACTAAAACTGCCCGAAGGCATTTATTTATTTGAACTTAATTGGGATAAACTCCTTTCTTTAATTAATCTTGAAAAGAGATTTAAACCATTACATAGATTCCCGGCTGTAGTTCGTGATATGGCTAGTTTGGTCAAAGACGAGATTGATTCATCTCAGATAACAAAGATAATTGAAGAAGTTGGCGAAGGCTTAATCGAAAGGATTAAATTATTTGATTTATATCAAGGGGATAAAATACCCACTGGATATAAAAGTTTAGCGTATTCCATTACTTATCGTAAGCAAGAAATAACACTTACCGATGAAGAGGTTAATGAACGACATAATAAGATTATCATAGAACTTAAAAATAGGCTGGGAGTAGAGTTGAGATTGGAGTGATGGAATGATGTGATAAGGAGAGTCCGTAAGGATGATTAATAACAATTTTGAGCCCGAGATTGTAGCTTTTTGCTGTCATTATTGTGCTTACGGGGCGGCAGACCTGGCTGGGTCAATGAGACTTAATTACCCAGCTAATGTTAAAATTATCAAATTGCCCTGCACTGGCAAGGTAGATATTTTGTATCTGTTGAAGGCATTTGAAGATGGGGCAGATGGTGTCTATGTGGCGGGTTGCCTGGAAGGAAACTGCCATTTCATTGATGGCAATATCAAGGCAAAACGCCGTGTTGCCAGAGCAAAAAAACTACTGGATGAAACCGGCATTGGTGGTAATCGTCTTGAAATGTTCAATATGAGTGCCTCAATGGGACCAAAATTCGCTGAAGTCGCCCGAGAAATGACAAATAAAATACAAGAATTGGGACCAAGTCCACTCAGAAAATAAGGTGACAAAGTAATTCTCCTGAAAAATAAGGAAGTAGAAAGTAGAGAGTAGAAAGTAGAGAGTAAAGAAAACATCATTCCTCACGCCTATCTCCTTACCTCCTACCTTCTATCTCCTACCTACTATTTTCATAACCGTTCAGGTAATTCTTTACCGCAGAGACGCAGAGGAGCAGAGAAGACATAGAAATAAAGTAACTATTCAGCCACTGATTAACACGGATTAGCACGGATAAAAAAATAAAATCAGTGTTTCATCTGTGTCCATCTGTGACTGAATAGTTACCAATAAATTTTAATTTTTTCTCTGCGTCTCTGTGTCTCTGCGGTGAACAGTTACCTAATTTGTTGCCCTGATTTGAATCCTGCCAAAAACTCATTCCAAACAGTATTGGTTTGACCCTATTTGTCCCCACAAAAAAAAAGTCCCCACCATAATGCCGTGTAAAATGGAATTTTTGAACCCTTTTGTGTAAGTGGGTGCTCACCTAAGTGCTTTGATGCTTCTACTTACACCTTTTTAAAAGGCAGTCTGCATGCCACACTCAGAGTTATAAAGCTCCCTATAAAAAGGTGCTAGCTCAAAAAAAAACCATTTCATCACAAACACGGTAGGGACTCATACCTCTGGTTCATTCTAATTATAGTATATCATACTTTTCTCCCAAAAGTCAATAAAAATTTTGGTAACCATTCAGCCACAGAGTCACAGAGTTCACAGAGAATTAAGGAAATTAGCCACAAATGGACACGAATTAACCTCTGACATCCCATAAATGTAGTGCGAACCTTTAGGTTTCTTCTGAAACCTAACAACCACTGCCTGTTGTTTCACTTTAGATGGCTAAATACCTACTTTACTTCTAACCTCTTACCCTCTCTATATATTCTCCAGTGCGAGTATCGATTTTAAGGATTTCACCTTCCTCTACAAATAAAGGCACCTGGACCTTTAATCCTGTTTCTAATTCTGCCTGTTTAGTTGCACCTGAAACGGTATTTCCTTTAAAACCTGGTTCAGTGGTGATAACCTTTAGTTCTATCGTTACTGGTAATTCTATGCCGATTATCGTCTCATCATGGAATAAAACCGTTACCTCCATATTCTCTTTCAGGTAATTGACATTACTACTTAGCATATCTTTTGAGAGACCGAATTGTTCATAAGATTCGGTATCCATAAAGTAGTAATTACCTCCCTCCTGATAAAGATATTGCATAGGTTTGCGGGATATTCTGATTAATGGGAATTTTTCCTCTGGTCTAACGGTTTTATCTATAACCGCGCCGGTACTAAAATTTTTTAATTTTAATCGGACAAATGCCCCTCCTTTACCCGGCTTGATATGCTGGAATTCTGTGCAGGAGAAAATCTCTCCATTCAATTCAATCGTCATTCCTGGTCTTAAATCATTTGCACCAATCATTTATTTTAACCCTCCTTAAAATTGGTAATTGGTAACTGGTAATTGGTAACTGGTAACTGGTAATTGGTAACTGGTAATTGGTAATTGGTAACTGGTAATTGGTGAATGGTAATTAGTTACCAGTTCATAATGCAATCAATTCTTTAGACACATTATCGCTTAATACCTTATGCCCATTCTCAGTTATCAGCACTGTATCTTCGATTCTTACTCCACCGAAGTTTGGAATGTAGATACCCGGTTCAATGGTTACAACCATACCTGATTTCATTAAGGTTTTATTTGAAGAAGATATATGAGGTATTTCGTGAACCTCGATGCCTATACCATGTCCTAAGTTATGTCCAAAGAATCGTTTTAAACCGTTTTCGGCAATTTTTTCACGGGCAATTTTATCTACCTCAGCAAATTCTACCCCGGCTCTTAAATTCTCTAATACCTTTTCTTGTGCGTTTTTGACAGATTGATAAACTAATTTTTGTCCTGGCGATGGCTTACCAAGGATTAAAGTGCGAGTTAAATCGCAATTATAACCTTTAAATCTCGCCCCAAAATCAAATATAACAAAATCACCCATCTTTAGTTTTTTATGAGATGGTCTTCCATGCGGCAGACTTGAACGCCAGCCTGAAGCAACAATTGTCTCAAAGGCAATCTCGCCGCCTTTTTTCTTGATTAAATACTCTAACTCAATGGCAACATCATGCTCACTCATACCCTCATTGATAAACGGTAATAGGACTTTAAAGGCATCTTCTGCTATTTGACAGGCATATTTTATCTTCTGTATTTCATCTTTCTCTTTGATTAATCTTAACTTATAAACCAATCCTTCGGTTGGAACTAATTCTACAAATGTTAATTCTTTAACGAGTTTTTGATATTGAGTATAAGTCAGGTAATCAGTTTCTAAACCTAAATTTTTAAGTTTTTGTTTTGGCAGGAGTTTTTTTAAGGTCTTAACTAACCCTTTTTCTTCTTTAATGAACTCAACACCCTGATGGACTTCTTTTTGTGCCTGTTCAAGGTATCTTGAATCCGTAATAAAGTATATCTTTTGGGAAGTAACCAACAAATCAGCCGAAGAGCCTGTAAATCCTGTTAGATACTGAACATTGGTGATATTAGATACTAATAATCCATCTAATTTCTTTTTTGATAATATCGTTTGTAATTTGTTGATTCTATCCATGTTAGGTAATTTTTTTATGAGATAGATGTTCAATCACAAATTTAGCACACTGAAAACCTTCTTTTATCATTGAAACTCCAGTTCCACCTCGATAATAACCAAAGATATGAAGGTTCTCGTAAGCAATTTTTATGGCAGATTTTACCTTACCATTATGAACCATATCTTTAGATAATGTTTGCCAATAGCCCTGATAAGAAGTAGGTAAATTAGCCTTATCTATCCCTTTTAGAATAAGATACCCATCTAAAGCTTTCAGCATACTAAGATAACATATTCCGGCTGCCTCTGCTACGGGTTTTGAATCCTCGTAACTTTTATATACAATCGGGACATTTTTTAATATCTCTTTTCCATTCTTATAGAATCTAACTGCCTCATTAAAATAATCTGAGGCTAAAGATTTCTTATCATATTCTTTCTTCACATCTACCCTCTACTTTTCATCAATTCAATAGCAGACTGGAAGGCTAACAGATAACCAGTTACTCCAAAACCACTAATTTGTCCAATACAAACAGGTGCAATCAGGGATTTATGCCTGAATTCCTCTCTTTTATAAATATTAGATAGATGTACCTCTATCGTTGGAATACCTGTGGCGGCGATGGCATCACGAATAGCAATACTTGTATGCGTAAATGCCCCGGGATTAATTATAATAAATTTAGCGTCTGCCTTGCCAATCTCATCTACAATCTCACCTTCATGATTACTCTGAATGATTTTCAGGTCTATTTGCTTTTCATTGGCTAATTCTTTTAATCTTTGATTAATCTCCGCAAGGGTTATATTCCCATAGACTTCGGGTTCTCTTTTCCCTAATAAATTTAGATTAGGACCATGGATAACCAATATTTTATTCATTTACCTCACATTATAACATATTATTAAATAAAATGCAATTAGTTTTTTCAACCTTCGTTGTTCTGAATTTCCGCCAATAGCCCATAAGCCAAAAGTGGCAGCATTATTTCATGATGACCAATAAATGAATATCCTTTTCCGTCTTTTAGCGTTGGTCTTTTAACGATATTGGACATTGGTCGATATTGTATCATCATATCAAAGTTAGCAGTGACAAAATCTTCCACCGTGTAGTTTAAATTTCGAACAATCGTTAATGCCTTTAAAAATACCTCCGGGATGATTACCGCCGAACCTATATTTATAAACACCCCACCCTCTAAATTAGCCACCTGGTTAGTAAAAATGTGAAAATCAATCATACTGCCTTTACCAATTGCCTCACCTGAGGCATTTGGATGTTGATGAATAATATCCGTGCCAATAGCCACATGGACTGTAATAGGGATATTTAATTCAAACCCCTGATATAAAATACTATATTCTCGATATTTAAGTTTTTGTGCGGAAATCATTTTACCAACTGCCCTGCCAATCCCAAGATTATGTCTTGCCCCATCAATAATTGCCTCATTAATTAGTTCACCGGTTTCCTTTGCCATACCAAAAGAACCATCTAAAAGACTTTTTGAGACATCCTCTGATGTTTCACCTATCAAGGCAATCTCAAAATCATGAATAATCCCGGCACCATTTAGCGAAAGACAATTTACTAAACCTTTTTTCATTAGTTCAATAACCAGGGGCGACAACCCACATTTTATTACATGGGCTCCACAAGCCCATAAAACAGGTCTCTTTTGGTGATATGCCTGGGAGATAGACTTTATTAATTCCTTCAAATCAACCCCTTTTAAAATATCGGGCAGGGAACCAATAAACTCTTTAAGAGTAGCATCTCTGGGTAGAAGTCTAACAAAATCTTTGAGTTTGACCAGATTTTTACGGTTTTTTATCGGATATGTCTTTATTTTACTTAAATCAATCTGTTCATAATTATTTGGCATAATTAAACTATACCATTTACTTTACAGTTTGTCAATAATAAAAATAGAGGTAACCGTTCAGGGCTATATATTAGAAGTGTAAACAAGGAGAAATGGGGAAAAGGGAGAATTGGAGAAATGGCTCAAACTTTTTCTTGCTCCACCTTTCGGACATCAATCCTGGAGTCTGCGAAATTTACCAGTAACCCTATTTCTTTATCCACTGCTTAAGGTATGCTCTAACCTGATTATAATACTTCCCACTTATCTCCTCAACAGTTTTAATCTCTACCACAATCTCATCTTCAACAAAAAGATCAAGTCTATGAATCCCAACCTCAAGACCTTGATAGAATATCTTGACTTCTTTTTCTGATTCAAAGATGATGTTCTGTCTTGCAAACTCAACCTTCAAGGTATTGTGATAGATGCTCTCCAGAAAACCAGGTCCTAATGTCGTGTTGAACAAATAACGCACGGAATTCGATTCTGGTAACTGGTGATTGGTAACTGGTAATTAAATACCGTTCGGCTGAGCTCAGGACGAAACTATTTAACCAATTACCAATTACCAGTTACCAATTATCCGTTTGCAGGTTACGAAACCTGATGATGCCCCGTGCAAAACTTACTCAATACGACACTAACTTTTGATGGACATTAATACAGGCATTAATAATCCTATCACTTAACTCTTCTTTTCTCCACTTCTCCATCTTCTCCCTTTCTCCTTATTTTTATCCTACCTGAACCCTTACAAAGATTTGTAGTGCGAGGCTTTAGCCTCGCTTCGGGCAAGCCAAAAGGCGAACCTAAAGGTTCGCACCACATTTATGGGATGTCAGAGGTTAATTCGTGTGCATTTGTGAGTAATTTCCTTAATTCTCTGTGAACTCTGTGACTCTGTAGCTGAACGCTTACGAAAAATAAAAAGAGGGAGAATATTTTTTTCTCCCTCTTTATTTTTTTGAAAAGGAGGTCCTTTTTTTATATTGAGAAGTTGAGTTAAATTAAACACGAGGCATCAAGATAAATGTTAGGTCCATCGTGTAGCCAGCTGCATTTTCCGTATATTCGGATAAACAGGCAACTCCTAATTTGACTGCCCAAAGTCTTCCTGCCTCGGTAGCTTCTTTAACTCCAAAAAACTCTCTCGCTTCATTGTTGGCTTGGATCCATTTGGTCTTGTAGTCCCCATCAACTGATGTATTAGCTATTGCCCATGCACCATCTATTAACTTAGCATCCTCATTGTAACCTGCATCTAAATCACTCTTGTCGATGGCCAGGTCATCTACCCTGTTCATTAACACATAGGTTTTTTCGCGGCTCACTGATAAATAGACATCTTTATTCTGTAGAGATTCTTCATGAATAGGATTGGGATTACCGTAGAAATAAACTGTCGCTCCACTTTTCGCATTTGTGAATGTCGTCACTTCTAAGGCATCTGCTCTGTCTGCAAATCCTGTCGAATCTGGTGTTGGCTCACAACCCTGCACCCACGCATATTTGTCATAGCCAGCCGGCTTCAGTGCATAATCTTCTGCTGTGGGGACAACCGCATCTGGTGCTGTTACATCTAACTCGATAATCTGGAGAACCACTAATTTCACCTGAACTGTTTTGTCTTCCACATCGGCTATGGCACTGGTTGCCCATAGCATTCCTAAAATACTTACTAACCCAATAATTAATCTTTTCATTTTTTCTTTCCTCCTTTAATTTTTTTAAGAAGGACCTCCTTTTTCACCTCCTTTAATTTGGTAATTGGTAACTGGTAATTGGTAACTGGTAATTGGTAACTGGTAACTGGTGAATGGTAATTACTTACCATTTAACCAGTTACCAATTTTAATTAGTCCTGGGGCAAAAATGTGTGTCAATTTTTCTATTTGACCACCTTATTTAGGGAATTTAAAATCTTTATTTTGCCCCATTTCCCTTTTACGATAGGGTTGACGATTGAAAGGGATTTTACAATAATATAGAGAAGCAAATCTTATGCTAACTAAAGCCCCTGACCACTACTTCATATCTAACATATTGATACAACTAAAGTTATAGAAAGATGCTCTTTCGGTAAATTAAAAACTCACTTCAAACCTTTTTTCTAACTTTTAAACAACTATGATTAAATTTTAAACTACTGATAAATTTTTGTTCAATTATTGGACTTTTTGGTAACTGTTCACCGCAGAGATGATATGATAAAGTGTCAAGTTTGACCTGCGAAAGATTTTATGGTATACTATACAAAAAGTATTAACTAACTAAAATAAGGAGGACAAACTTATGACACAAACAAC
>JBFLXS010000134.1 GCA_040755795.1 bacterium
TTCCTGCTTGTTAGAAGCGAGGCTAAAGCCTCGCACGACAAATCTTTTTATTATTCGTGTTCATTCGTGGTTATATATTCCCTCTGTGTTCTCTGTGACTCTGTGGCTATATCCCTGAACGGTTACATTTTTTCTTCGTGGTTTATCTTAATTGCACAGGTCGAAAATCTGTGTTCTATTAATTTCATTAAAAAAAATTAAAAAATTTTTGCAACCTTTTTGACAATTTTGTAATCTATTTTATTATAAGGGGAAAAATTTGAAAAATTTGTGTAATGTGTAAGAAAAGGAGATTTTTGGGGATTATGGAGAGATGGGGATAAGATAAAAATTACATCTCCCTATCTCCACTATCTCCATATCCCCTTCTTACACACTCTTTGAATAAATTGGAGGTAAATAATTATGTGTAAAAAAATTATATCTGGAATAATGTTGGGAATAGTGATGATTATTAATGCAAAGGGTGCTGTAGCAACAGATGTCAGTGGGACTATCACTTCAAATACTACCTGGGATGTAGCTGGCAGCCCCTACATCATCACTGCTGATGTCATTGTTGCTCAAGATGTAACATTAGACATAGAGCCGAATGTAATAGTCAAATTTGCCACAGATACATCATTAATCAGCTATGGAAAATTAACCGCAATTGGTACACCAGATGGGACAATTACCTTTACTTCTAATAAACCTGCCCCGGCAGCAGGAGATTGGAGGAGTATCAAATTTAGTGGCGTAAGTGCCAAAGGAACAATTACTTATTGCAATATTAGGTATGCAAAGCAAGAAATATATTTAGAGAATGTATCTGGAATTGTAATTACCTATAATTACATCCATGATAATAAGGGAGATGATGGTTGGGTAAGTTTTCTCAACCAACTAGGTTGTGGGATATATCTTTCAGGTTCAAATGATAATCTTATAAGTTTAAATACTATTTTTAACAACCAGGGAGGTAAAGGAGGAACAGGGGAGGGTGACTCTGGTGGCGTTGGCTGTGGGATATATCTTTCAAACTCAACAAACAATACAATCTCAGAAAACACCATATCACAAAATAAAGGAGGTGAAGGAGGGCAAGGCACCGGTGGATATGGTCTATCAGGTGGTGTTGGTGGCATTGGTTGTGGAATCTATCTTTCTTCATCAATAAACAATACTATTACCAATAATACAATCTCAAGTAATATAGGAGGAAAAGGAGGAAAATCTGGAGCCAGTCCTGATGCTCCAGATGGTGCCGCTGGAAATGGATATGGTATTTATATTGACCCAGACAGCTATAATAATATTATTAATTCAACGAATACTTATAATAACGAGCCTACTTATTATTACTATAATCAATCAGAAATAACAATTGAAAATCAGATTCTAACTTTGGTTGGTTCTGGTTCAATAAACTTGGGGAGGATTGTTCTTATAAACTGCTCAAACTTTACTATTAAAAATAATTCTATCTCTGGTGGGATAGGCCAAAATGGAAAGACATATCATAGTGGTTCTGTAGAGGGTGGTGGAACAGGAACGAGTATCTATCTTTTAAATTCAACAAATGGCACCATATCAAATAATATACTTTCAAACAATATAGGAGGCCAGGGAGGATCGGGTGCTTACAGTGGCTGGGGGAGTTGTCCGGCTGGCCATGGTGGGATAGGTGTTGGAATCTATCTTTACTCATCAAGAAATATTACAATCTTAGAGAATACTATCTCTCAAAACCAAGGCGGTCAAGGAGGACATGGTGGTTGCTGGAATTCAGGTGCTTCTGGTGGTATTGGATGCGGAATTTATCTTTATTCATCAACAAATATTACAATTTTAGAGAATACTATCATCTCTCAAAACCAAGGCGGTCAAGGAGGAACAGGTGGCTGGCAGAGGTCAGGGGGGCCAGGAGGGATTGGGGTAGGGATATATTTTGCCTCCTCAACAGGTAACACTATACAAGGAAATATTATCACTAACAACATAGGAGGTCAGAGGGGTAATCCTGGATCTGGAGGAGGTTATGGTATCTACGGTCAGGGATATGGGGTATATTCTTGTTCCAATTCTTTTCCAGGAATTCATTATAATAGCCTTTTTGGTAATAAAAATGCTGATTTAACCAGGGGCTATGGTGTTTATCATGATGGAACCTCTGGGACAATCTCTGCTACTTTGAACTACTGGGGTGATAATTCTGGGCCATATCATCCAACTACAAATCCATCTGGACAGGGAGATAAGATATCTGATTATATTGACTATAACCCATGGAAAGGATTAATCTTCATTGTTGTTACTCCAACTTCTGGTGTTGTAGGAACAATCGTTACAGTTGAAGGTGAAGGTTATGGAGCAACAGAGACAATCAGGATAGATTTTGGGACGACGCAGACAATTACGCTGACTACTACTAATGGAAGCGGGCAATTTACAGCTACTTTTATGGTAGATAACCAGCCGTTTGGGACTATTACCCTCACAGCTATTGGTATTACTTCTAATTATACTGCCTGTGCTCAATTCTATATGAATAAAGAGGGCTGTGTCTTCTGGGATAATTTTACAGGAAATAATGATGACCCAATAGATACTGTAAAATGGACAATTTACAGTAATTTTGGGGCAATAGATATTCAAGATAATGCTTTAAGGATAGATAAAACTACTGGATGTGGGGGAAGTGGAATTCGGCCAAATCAAACTTTTGATTTCACTGGTAAAGCGACATATATATTATATTGGAATTATATGCTAATCTCTGATACGGATTACTCTGATTCTGATGTTTATTGGGGTAATTCTTCCCATGCTAATGGGTATATCTTTAGGATAGAAAACTATCCTGGTAATGATAATGTGTATAACACATGGTACAATTATCGACTTAGAATAGAAGATAATAACTGGTATATAGATAGGAAATTACCTACATCACAAACATGGGAGAATCGTGGTACTGGAAATAGAGATACTTTGAAAGAAAATACATCTGGTTATTTCTTCCTCGAATCCTCTGGTAATAATTCTGGACAGATATGTAGTCGATGGGATAATGTCAAATTGTACCAACAAATACCTTTAGAAATTACCACTGTTACACCTCCTGCTGGGACTGTAGGTACTATTGTGACAGTAGCAGGACATGGCTTTGCATCAACAGAGAGCATTCAGATAGATTTTGGGACGACGCAGACAATTACGCTGACTACTACTAATGCAAATGGGCAATTTATGACCTCATTTATGGTTGATATGCAGCCTTTCGGTGTTACTTCGATTGCTGCCACTGGCTTAACTTCTCAAAGATATGTAGAAGCATCATTCACTATCTATCCAAATATCATGGTTTCACCTACTGAAGGTACTATTGGAACTATTGTTGAGGTAACCGGTACTGGATATATAGCAACAGAGGCAATCAGGATTGATTTTGGGACGACTAAAACAATTAAAATAAGCACTACCAATGGAAGTGGACAATTTACTACTACTTTTACAGTCGATTACCAACCAGGCGGAACTACTACTCTAACCGCAACAGGGCTTAATTCCAATTTAGTCGCTACGGCTACCTTTGTAACCATTACCCAGCCAACTACCGTTATTGAGCAAGAAGACTTCTGGAGATATACATATTCACCTAACTCTGGCTGGGAAACATCAGGATATGATGACAGTAGTTGGAGTAAAGGGAGAGCTCCTTTCGGAAATCAGTCTGATGGTGATTGGATTCCTCATACAGATTGGCCTGCAGGGACGACTTTATACCTTAGAAAGTATATTGATTTACCTGCATCTGCAAAATTGACTATCTATACTGGCGTAGATAACGAAATCCATATCTATATAAATGGTGTTAATATTTTTAATGCCTCTGCTCATGGATTTACATATCGCTGGGAATATACATTTGACATTCCTAAAGAATATATAAACCCAGGAAGAAATGTAATTGCTGTGCAAGCAGTGGATTGGGGTGGCGCGACAGGATTTGATCTGAAGGCTATTGCTGAGGTCAATATACCTCCAATGGGTTCTATGGCAATTAGTTCTGTGCCTTCGGAGGCAAAAATTTACTCAGATGGAATGGATACAGGTAAACTCACTCCTGCTGTCTTGACCAATCTATCCACAGGTAGTCATCAAATTGTCTTAACTAAGCCTTTGTATAACAATTGGGCTGAAACTGTTACTGTATCCTCGGGACAGACTACAGAAATAGATGTTCCTCTTAGACTTTCTCCAACAATTATCATTACCCCTATTTCTGGTACTGTGGGAATTATAATCACAGTTACAGGTGAGAATTTTAGTCCAATTGAGGCAATTAGGATTGATTTTGGCCTGATTTCCTCGATTGCCATCGCCACTACTACTGCCTACGGCACCTTTGCCACTACTTTCACGGTATCTTCTCAACCAGCAGGAACCACTACTATTGTGGCTACTGGTCTTACCTCCGGCTCAAAAGCCTATGCTACCTTCACGCTTACTACTCCACCGCAAGCAACACTGACTGTCCGATTAGACCAGATTGATGCCGCTAAATTCCCAACTATCGAATGCCATGTCCGTGTAACTCAAGGAACTACATCTATTGCGGGACTGACTGCGGATAATTTCCAATTAACCGAGCAGTCTGAATTAGAATCTGTTCCTACCGTAGAGATAATCAGTGTCAGTGCAACTAATTCCGCCGGAGTAGCCATCGCCCAGGTATTAGATAGAAGTGGCAGTATGCAGGGGCAGAAGATAACCGATGCTAAAACCGCCGCTAATTCCCTTGTTGATATGATGCAACCTCTGGATAGAATGGCGATAGTCTCCTTTGCTTCAAATGTTACTGTTGACCAATCCTTTACCAGTAATCAATCTGCCTTACATACCGCTATCAACAACTTAGTTGCCAATGGAGGCACGGCTTTGTATGATGGCATATATACGGGAATAGGTCAATGCACACAAGAAATTGGTGTTAAAGCAGTTATTGCTTTAACCGATGGTAAAGAAAATAGTAGTTCACATACTCAGCAACAGGTGATTGATTATGCCATTGCCAGTGCTGTCCCTGTTTATACCATTGGGTTAGGTGGTGATGTAGATGCAGGGACACTTACGCATATTGCCACATCTACCGGTGGAACATATCATTTTGCACCTGACTCAGCCGACCTGGAGGAGATATTTGCCGATATTAGAAGGGAGATTGAGACCCAGTATTTAGTTACTTATTACACCCATAATCCTAATTATGATGGGACCTTGCGTAATGTAGTAATTACTGCGACTTATAACTCGGCTATTGGTTCAGATTCGGGCACATATCGTGTAGATGAACCACCACAGATTATGCGGACACCACAAACTATCGCCCTCGGCTCACAAACACAACCTGTTGGACAGGCACTAACTATTGCGGCTACCATTACTGATAATACCGCAGTTACTAATGCCACCTTATTCTATCGACATTCAGGAACACTAACCAGCTATTCTCAGCTGACTATGACTCATATGGGTAATAACCTGTATAAAACGACTATCCCAGCCGCAAGTGTTAATTACCCGGGCGTGGATTACTATATCACTGCCTCTGATGGTAGATTAGTCGCTTCAGACCCAAAAAACAATCCTGAAACCTACCCATATCAGATTGCGGTATATCCTAATGAAAAACCGGTGATTATACATACCCCTGTTTCTGGAGCGTTAATTAACTCATCAGTAACTATTACTGCCTATGCTACGGATACTACAGATTATATTACTTCGGTAACCTTATCCTATCGTATCAAGGGTTATGTGCTTTATGAGAATGTAGTTATGACTAAGGCAGGTAATACCTATACCGCTACCATACCGGCGAATAAAATGACCTTTGCTGGTGTCGAATACTATATTGTAGCGATGGACAATTATGGTTTGCGGGCAGAGCACGGCACAGATGTTAATCCACACTACATTCGTCCCAATGTTCCACCGAGTATAACTATTACCGCACCACCAGCACAAGGGGCTTATGCTACCAGTTCTTATACCATCGCCTGGGTAGATGCCGACCCGGATAACGATGCCCAAATATCACTCTACTATGATACCAATAACACTAACTATGACGGCTCAACTATCACTACTGGACTTTCTGAGGATAGCAGTATCGATAGCTATATCTGGAATCTCTCGACTATCCCCGAAGGTAGTTGCTACATCTATGCCTTGATAGATGATGGCACTAATACACCTGTCTATGACTACAGCAATGGACCATTAAATATTGACCATTCACTACCACGAGCAACCATTACTACCACCCCTGCCTCACCAATTACTGCTACTGGCACAGTCTATGTTATCTTAACTGCCTCAGAAAAATTATCTGCCGTCTCACTGACATTTACTCCGTATGGTAAATCACCTCTCTCTATACCGTTGACTACCACGGATTATATCACCTGGCAGGGTAATTTCCAGCTTACTCTTTATACTGGCGATGGGATAGGCACATTTAATTATACCTTGAAGGATTTATTTGGTGTTGCTTTTCCAGGCAGCCAAACGCTGGAAATAGATGTTGCTGGTGTCATATTTACGCAGTCAAATTATACCTTCAATGTTGAGAAGGACTATAATCAGCAGGGGCTGGTCAGGGTTAAGAATATCGATAATGAAGCACATCAATTTTCCGCTCAGACGCTTAATGTCCCTGAAGGAATAGCGGTTGATTTTATCGGTGATGGCTCTGTGGATAATCCGATTACCTTACTGCCAGGTGAAGAGAGAAATCTTATTCTATCAATACATACGCAATATGCCACCAAAACAAGCTACTCATTACAAGGAACATTGACCAATGATGAAGGATTAATCTCGCATACGACAATAAATATTAATGTTCGCCTGCCCGAGGTTAGGTTTACGGTTAGTCTTATCAGTGAAGACCCAATGACATTAGCCAAAACCTATAGAATTACCAATACGGGTGCTGACCCAATTCCGGATTTAACCATTAACATGGGGACTCTTACAGACAAGGTTATTATGCATCCGCTACTCTATACCATATATTTAGGCACACAGAGCTATGTTGAATTTAAGTTAGTGCCGATTATCAATGAGAGTTTTACCGGACTATCTGGCACCTGGAGTGTGAGTAGTGGGGATAAGGTGGTGGAGGTTCTTACTACCTGGCAGGTTACAGGAACCATCTATAAGGTAACATTAAATCAGCCAAAACTCGTTTTTGACATTAATTATCTCTATCAATATCAAGAGGGATATTATGTCTGGGTGCAATACTGCCCCAATCAACCACCACGCCGGGTATGGGTACCAGAAAGATTAATTAAGAGTATTGACCCATTCTATATACCAACAGGATTTGGGACTGTCAATGTCCAAAGTGCAAACTTGAGTATGCATTTTAGTCAAGGAAATATTCAGGCCAATCGTGATACCTATATCTATATGAATAATAATGAAGTTGGCAGGTTAATAAATGTTAATCCGGAGGGATATTATACCTTTGCGGTTGATAGGGAATATTTCCTATATCCCGACCCGTATGTTGGTAATCGCCGCAATGAGATAAATATGGAGACAAATATAAATACGGGGCACTTAGCCTGGGTAGGTAATTTCAGGGTTACCATACTTTTAGATAAGTTTGAGGTGTATGTTATTGCCACAAGTTCTGCGGCGGCTACGGCTACTGCCTGGGCATTACCCTATGTGCATCATAATTCTGAGCAACTATTTGTTAATATTACTCAGCCACCAGAGGGATTTGACTATAAGATAGGTGCGAAGGTGCAGATTAGGGCTGAGGTCAAGGATGAGCATGACCTCTTCCAGTGGCTGTGTAATGTTCAGGCAAGTTTTAGTAATAATACCGCAACTTTGAATTTATACGATGATGGCATGCATAATGATGCCGGTGTAAATGACGGTATTTATGCCAACTACTGGTCTCCTGTAACTGAAGGAACTGTTACTATCACTGTGGTTGCCAGTAACTGCAAAACACAGGCAACCGATACAGTTACCTGCACGATTGTTGGAAACCGAGCACCTACAGTAGATATACTTACACCAACAGAATTACAAACATTACAAGGAACTACCACTATCTCATATCAAGCCACAGACCCGGATGGCGATAGTTTATACTTCTATATCTATTATAGTGCCTCCTCGATTGGTCCCTGGAATCTGTTCTACAGCGGCGTAAATACCGCCTATCTCTGGAATACTAACATCCTGGAAAATGGTATTTACTATATTCGGGTAGTAGCCAGTGACCCTAACGGATTGACAGGCTCAGATACCGTCAAGGTAACTGTAAAGAATAAAAAACCAAAGATTAGACTTAATCCTGCTGCTGGCTCTCAATGTGCCTTAGTTACGGTTTATGGTGAAGACTTTGGTGCGACAGAGACTGTTCAGATTGACTTTGGGCTACATCTTAATATTACTACTGGCATGACTAATGCCGAAGGCTCTTTTACTACCTATTTTACTGTCGATACGCAACCGGTTGGCACAGTCTCAGTAGTCGCTACCGGTATTGATTCACACCTGAAGGCCTATGCAGATTTCACCATTACCGCACTACACTATATCAAAGGATATATTCGCTATGCGAATGGTGAAGGAATTCCAGGCATCAAAGTCTATTTAATGAGTCCCATAGTAGATGATTGTTATATCACTTCTGCGGATGGTTATTATGAATTTAATAACTTACCGACAGGATACTATCGCACCAGACCGTTCAAGGAGTGGTATAGCTTTGAGCCAGCAGGAAGGGAATACCGCATACTTACTGCCAGTTATGATAATCAGAACTACATTGGTACACCACAGAGGTATTATATTAAAGGTAGATGTAAGACAGAGGCAGATGAAGGGATAGGTGGAGTGCAGGTAGTTTTATCAGGTTCTGTGCAGGCAACCTATACTACTAATGCCAGTGGATATTATACCTTCTGGGATGTTCCCGCTGGCACATATACCATCACCCCTTATAGGCAATTCTATACCTTTGTTCCGGCAAATAGAATCCTTCCTAACATAGATTTCCATCAAGCAGGACAGGATTTTGTTGGCACATCTACTACTGTAGAAAGATATTATATCAAAGGAACTATCACGGATATGAGTCATAATCCGTTAGCCGGGGTAAGGGTATATCTGTTTGGCACGATGGATAATGTTTTTATCACCAGAGCAGATGGTTATTATGAATTTACCAATCTTGTGCCAGGTTATTATCGAACCAGCCCGTGGAAACAAGGATATACCTTCGAACCATCTGGCAGAAGATATGAATACCTTTGTAGCAATTATGAGCATCAAGACTTTGACGATGATGGTCCGGCACAAGGAATTCAACCACCACCACCTACCAGTACACTCACATCGCTATTCTTTGT
>JBFLXS010000135.1 GCA_040755795.1 bacterium
AGTAGGATACTTATAGCTTTAATCAAATCAATTAAGAGTAAAATAGTATGAAGTATTTTCCCCCTTTCCTACTTCCTACTTTCCTACTTCCTACTACCTACTTGCTTGGTATGCTGAATAGTTACATAATAAGTTGATTCTTTACTCCTTTGCATATTTCTTTGCCTCCTCCCTGTTTTTTTGGATAGTTTTGTTATCCTTTATCCATTATAACATAGGAGGCAAAGAATTACAACTACTTTATTTATAAATCAAGAATTCTCGGTGAAAAATTAGATAGAGACTCATTATTCTTTATTTTTCTCTCAAAATCTTTACGAAAAATATTTTTTTCTATCTTTCCTAAACATAGGTGAATTCAGTCTCTAAAAATTCACCGAGAATTGCTGTTTATAAATGGTTATACTCTTGTTCCTCAATAGTTGAGCATTTTCATTTGACCTAATCTTTAACTCTATATGCTTTAGTCTGTTCTGTAAATTTAGGAATTATCTGAAATAGTTATCTTCACACCTCATAAGTGAGGGATTACTGTATTTCGTAATACATCAGTTATTTGGGGGAATGAACATTAACCTGCGGAGGACAAAGCAATGAAAATAGTAGGTAAGTAGGTAGTAGGTAAGTAGGAAAGGGATAAAGGATGTGCACGGTATTTCTCTTCTGGGGGCAATGTCTCCCCCTTTCCTACTCTCCTACTTCCTACTTTCAGGAGAATCCCCCACTTCACTGACCTATTACAAAAAAGACAAATTTTTTGTTGACTTATGATAAATTTTTTGCTAAAATATTTCCAGACATGAGCGAACAATCCCAAATACTCAAAAAGCAAGTTATTGCAGTTCATAATGGGAAATGAAAACAGATTTGTAGAGTAGTTGATAAATTCGTGACAAAACTTACATTCAAAGGGGAAAGGAGTAAAACAAAGAGGGATGAAAGTTTTAATTCTTTCTCGACTTTATCCGAATGATGTTGACCCCACAATGGGTATTCCGATAGAGGAGCAGGCGAAGTCTTTAAGTAAACGATGTGCAGTTAAAGTAGTTTCTCCAAAATCCTATTTCCCACCAATTAAGTGTTTTAAAAATTGGTATAGGAAGCGACTGGTTCCAAAATATCAGATAAGGAATGGAATTGCGATTTATTATCCAAGGTATTTTTGGCTTCCATATAGGAGATTCTTTTTAGGAGGAATAGCATATTTTTTAGGAACCATTTTTACTGTGTTAAAAATAAAGAGAAGTGGTTTTGATTTTGATGTTATCCATACCTATTTTAGCTATCCAGACGGTTTTGCCGCCGCAATTATTGGAAAATGGTTAAAGAAACCTACGATGATAATCGAAGGGATGAGTTACTTTACAAGTATGATGGGATCCCCTTTTTGTAAGCCACAGGTCCTATTTGCCATTGCTAACTCAAAAAAGGTTATATGTGAAACAAATGCCCAAAAGAAAAAATTAACTGCCTATGGCATAAAAGATGAAAAAATAGAAGTTATCCAGAAGGGAGTAGATTTAAAGAGATTTAAGGTAAAATTAAAACCTATTGACCAATTTCCCAAGAAACTTCTGTTCGTCGGATTGTTAATACCTCGCAAAGGAATAGTTCAATTGATAAATGTGGTAAAAAGATTGATTGATATGGACTATGATGTAATTTTAGATGTAATTGGGGATGGAGAATTAGCAGGACAGGTAAAAGAGCAAGTAAAAATGTTGGGGTTAGAAAGTTATGTGAACCTTTTAGGAGCAAGAGTAAATGAAGAGGTATCTGAGTATATGCAAAATTGTGATTTGTTCGTTTTGCCAACTTTTGCTGAAAGTTTTGGCGTGGTAATAATTGAGGCAATTGCCTGTGGTAAACCAGTAGTATCGACATATTCGGGTGGTCCAGAAGACATTGTTACCAAAGAAACAGGAATACTTGTTCAACCTGGAGATGAAAACGCATTAACAGAAGCCATTAAATATGTATTAGATCATCCTAATCGGTATGATGCTCAAAAAATAAGAGAATATGCTGAGCAAAAATTTGACATTGATATAGTAACTCAAAAGATTATGGAATTATACTAAAAATTATTTGCAGATAGTTTTATTATAGTGGGTTGTAACATTTGTAACAGGAGGTAATTTATGAATCAACATATCCTTGTAGAAATTGAAATGCCAACTGAAATAAATAAATTTAAACTTTCGAAGGCACTGAACGAGAGATTACAATATTTACTTGATAAACAGGATGGAGGTGAAAAACTTACAATTAGTGAACGAATGGAGGCGGAAGAACTTGTAAATTTGGCTGAGTTTCTTTCACTTTTAAGTTTGCGAGCAAGGAAAATTTGGGGAGAGAGTAAATGAGTTACATCTCTAATGAATTACGACAACTCGTTACAGAAAGAGCAAGAGGACATTGTGAATATTGTGGCTTATCCCAAGAAGGACAAGAAGCGACATTTCATATAGACCACATAATTCCTGTATCAGCAAAAGGAGAAACAGTAGAAGAGAATTTAGCATTAGCATGTGTTTCTTGTTCACTTCGTAAATCCGCCAGATTAACAGCGATTGATCCAGAAAGTGGAGAACAAGTATCACTCTATAATCCAAAACGGGATATATGGAATGAACATTTTAGATGGAATGATATTTACCTTATTGGACTAACTCCAACAGGACGAGCTACAATAGAAGCATTATATATGAACAGACCATTAATACTTGCTATTAGACGAGAAGAAATGATGAGGGGAAAACATCCGCCAATCTGAAGATTTAGTTTTAATTGAAAAAAAATTTATTTATTCAGGAAGAGATGAAAAATATTTCGCCAATTACACAAGGAGGTTACAAAGAGAGATAATATGGGAACAAAGGTATTAATTACGGGAGTAGCAGGTTTTATTGGAAGCAATCTATCAAAGATGCTATTAAATAAAGGCTTTGATATTATTGGTATTGATAATCTCTCTTCAGGCACTCTGGAAAATATTCCTTCAGGAGTTGATTTCCATCAGTTAGATATAAGAGCGAAGGATATTTATCCACTTTTTAAAGAGGTTGATACGGTCTTTCACTTAGCCGCAAAGAATTGTTTGCTTGATTGTTTTAACAATCCATTAGAGACGAGTGATATTAATGTAACCGGGACAGTGAATGTTTTAGAGGCGGCAAAACAAGCAAAGGTGCGGAAATTTATTTACGCTGACACATCGGCAGAGTATGAAGGCATACTTGATTTTCCATCAAAAGTAGATACTGTATGTCCTATTGGCACTTATGCCATAAGTAAATCTGCAGGACTTTCTTTCTGCAAAAATTACCAAAAATTCTGGGATATGAATATTACAATCTTGCGGTATTTTAATGTCTATGGACCTGTCCAGGACTGGCGTAGAGTGATTCCACCTGTGATGAGTAGCTTTATCATTAAATTATTAAAAGGTGAAAATCCTATTATTTACGGCACTGGCGAGAAACGACGAGATTTTATCTATGTAGATGATGTAAATGAATTTCATATCTTATCGATGCAAAATCCAGCTACAGATGGTAATATTTATAATGTTGGTTCCGGGGTGAATCATTCTGTAAATGAAGTTTTTGAGATAATTGAAGGAATATTGAAAACGGGATTAAAACCAATTTATAAAGATGATCTCCCAGGAGAGGCGGAGGTAACCCTTGCCGATATATCAGAATCTATTAAATTAGGTTGGAAACCCGAAATAGAGATAGAAGAAGGTATAAAAAGGTCTATTGAATATATTCGAGAAAAGGTGCTTCAATAGAATTAAAAACTAATGAAAGCGATAATCCTTGCGGCTGGTAAAAGTACAAGATTAAAACCTGTAGTCCATTCAGTTCCAAAACCTATGGTGCAAATCAATGGGAAACCAATTTTGGAACACATAATTTTATTGCTAAAACATTATGGCTTAGTAGAAATTTACATTAATCTCCATCATCTACCTCATATTATAAAAGATTACTTTGGAGATGGACATCACCTGGAGGTTAATATTGTCTATAACTTTGAACCAGAAATTTTAGGAACGGCAGGTGGGGTTAAAGGCTTTGAAAGATATATTGGGTCTTCAGACTTTATGGTTATTTATGGTGATAATTATTTTGATTATGATTTGAACAAAATTATCAACTACCATTACAAAAAAAAGGGATTAGGCACGATTGTTTTTTATGAAAAAGAGGATGTCCGTTTAAGTGGCGTTGCAGTGTTAAATAAGAAAAAGAGAATTATCCGATTCATTGAAAAGCCAAAACCAACTGAGGTTTGTAGCCATTTAGTTAATACAGGAATTTATGTCTTTAATCATGAGATTTTTGATTATATCCCGCCAAACTCTTTTTTAGACTTTGGCAAAAATATCTTTCCTGAACTCATTAAAAAAAATAAACCCATTTATGGGATTGTTATGGAAGGGAGGTTAATTGCAGTAGATACACCTTATCTGTATCAATCTGCTATAAAAGGAAACCAATGATTATTACCAGAACACCGTTTAGAATTACTCTTGGAGGAGGGGGGACAGACCTGCCTGCTTACTATTCTCAATATGGAGGTTTTATCTTTGCCGCAGGTATTGATAAGTATATGTTTATAAACCTCAATCGTCCTATAGTCGATGATTTAATTCGACTTAAATACTCCAAAACAGAGTTGGTGAATCATCGTGATGAAGTGCAACATGAAATTGTCCGTGAGGCATTAAGAATGATGGCGATTGATAATGCTATTGAGATTGTTTCTATGGCGGATGTTCCTGCAGGGACAGGATTAGGGTCTTCAAGCTGTTATGCTGTAGGCTTACTTAATGCACTTCGGACAATGAAGCGAGATTATATCTCTTTACAGGAATTGGCAGAAGAGGCTTGCCACTTAGAACTTGACCTCCTTAAAAAACCTATTGGTAAGCAAGACCAGTATATGGCGGCTTTTGGTGGTTTGACCGTTCTTGAGATTGCAAAGGATGGTAAAGTCACGGTTTCAAAAGCTAATGTCTCGGATACGGTAATTGATGATTTACAACGGAATATGCTTCTATTTTATACAGGAACTTCAAGATCCAGTTTGGATATTTTATCTGAACAGAGTAAATCAGCAAAGGAAGATAAAAAAGTAGTTGTGGATAGCTTACATTATATTAAAGAAAGTGGCTACAAAATATTAGAATATATTCAGAGTGGAAACCTTACTGATTTTGGATTAGCACTTGATAAACATTGGGAAACCAAGAAGAAACTTTCTAACAAAATAACTAATCCACGCTTTGATGAATTATATGACTTAGCTAAAGAAAATGGTGCCTTAGGTGGGAAAATATCGGGTGCTGGTGGAGGGGGATTTTTCCTCTTCTATACCGAAACAAAACATACGCAATTGAGAAATGCCCTTACAAAAGCTGGACTCCGTGAGATGCGATACAAATTTGCATTTGAGGGAACTAAGGTGCTGGTCAACTTTATGAATGATTGAGAAGAGAATATATGAAATTAAAAGATGAAGTGGCGATAATTACTGGTGGTGGAAGAGGTATTGGTGAGGCAATAGCCTATGCCTTTGCACAAGAAGGAGTTAATCTTGTGCTTGTTTCACGAACAATTGAAGAGATAAATGCTGTAGGTTCTAAAGCAAAACGATTTGATGTAGAAACGGTGAGCATAAAAGCTGATATTTCAAATCCAGCGGATGTTGAAAAGGTAGTACATACTGCCATTGAAAGGTTTGGTAAGATTGACATACTCGTCAATAATGCTGGTATTCAGGGACCAATTGGTTTATTGACGGATAATGACATTGAAGGTTGGATTAAAACTATCAATATCAATCTTATTGGTAGTATGATGATGATGCGGGCGGTATTGCCTTTTATGATGAAAAGGCACAAAGGGGTTATCATCAATATGTCAGGAGGAGGTTCTGTTACTCCATCACCGCGATTTAGTGCTTATGGTGCTTCAAAAGCCGCCTTAGTGCGATTAACAGAAACTATTGCCCAGGAGGTAAAAGATTACAATATTCAAGTTAATGCCATTGCCCCTGGTGCAGTAAATACTAAAATTTTTGATGAGATGTTATCAGCAGGAGAAAAAGCCGTAGGGAAAGAAGTTTTTGAGAAACTTAAGCAACAAAAGGTAAGTGGCGGAACATCGCCGGAGAAAGCGGCTGAATTAGCCGTGTTTTTAGCCTCTTGTAATTTACCCAAATTAACAGGTAAATTAATCAGTGCCGTTTGGGATAATTGGAAGAATATCCCTGATAAAATTAAGGACTTTGACAATACATCTCTATTTACTCTGCGACGCATTGATGAACGAAATTTTCAGGAGGTTAAGTTGTGTTAAAAGTAGGAATAATTGGGGCAGGACTTATTGGGAACAAAAGGGCGGCGGTTATAGAAAAGTTAGGTAATGGAAAGTTAATAATGGTAGCAGATACAACCTATTCTAAGGCACAAGATTTAGCCCAAAGATATAATTGCACTCCAACTTCACATTGGGAAGAGGTGGTAGAAAATGACGATATAGATGTTGTTATCGTATCTACTGTTAATAAATACCTTGCTCCTATCAGTATTAAGGCTATGGAAAATAAGAAACATGTGCTTTGTGAAAAGCCACTGGGTAGAAATTTTGAAGAAGCAACTCAGATATACGAGACATCAAAAAAGAACAATGTCCATCTTAAAACAGGATTTAATCATCGTTATCATCCGGCACTTAAAAAGGCAAAATGGTTTTGTGAAGAAGGTGCTATTGGTGAGATATTATTCATTCGTTGTTGTTATGGGCATGGGGGAAGATTAGGTTATGATAAAGAATGGCGGGCAGATAAAGAATTATCCGGAGGCGGAGAGTTACTTGACCAGGGAATTCATGCTATTGACCTTTCGAGATGGTTTCTGGGAGACTTCGCAGAGGTGGTAGGTTGGGTTGATACTTTATTTTGGGATATGTCAGTTGAAGATAATGCCTTCTGTCTATTTAAAACATCTAAAGGACAGGTAGTTTCTCTAAATGCCAGCTGGACACAATGGAAAAATTCCTTCTCTTTTGAAATCTTTGGTAAAAATGGGTATCTTAAAATAACTGGATTAGGCGGAAGTTATGGTCAGGAAAGATTGATATTGGGCAAACGTCCAGTCCAATTTGGCGTCCCTACTGAAGAGTTATTTGAATTTACAAATGAAGATACCTCATGGATTGATGAGTGGGAAGATTTTACTGGTGCAGTTACTGAAAATCGACAACCTTTAGGGAATGGTTATGATGGGTTAAAGGCGATGGAATTGATTGATGCGGTTTATAAATCTTCGAAGCAAGGTTGTGTTATAAAACTATGAAAAGGGCATTATTCCTTGACCGTGATGGGGTTATAAATAAAGAGATAGAAAGAGACGGAGGCTTTTTCTCTCCAAGATGTTTTGATGATTTCGAACTACTCCCCGGGGTAAAAGAAGCACTTGAAATGGCAAAATCGGCGGGATTATTAATTATCGTGATTACCAATCAACCTGATATATCGAGAGGATTGATGAATCAGGCAGAATTAGAAAAAATGCATAAAGAGATGATGGCAAGATTACCCATTGATGATTTATTTGTATGTCCACATTCGGATGAGGATAAATGTGATTGTCGAAAACCTAAACCAGGGGCATTACTCCAGGCGGCTGAAAAATGGGATATAGATTTAAAGAATTCTTATTTTGTAGGAGATAGCTGGAAAGATATGGAGGCAGGTAAAAAGGTTCATTGCACTACTTTTCTTATCCAGAAAGGATATAATAAGGATGTTAAAGGCTATGACTTTTTAGGTCCTGATTTATACTCAGCTGTTCAAAAAATTGTAGAAAGGGGGATTTAACTATGTCTTTTGTATCGGAATATCTATCAGAGGTAAGTGAAATTGCTCAAAAGATAAACAAGGATGAGGTTGAAAAATGTGTTGATTTGATGGTTGAGATAAGGAAGAGAAAGGGGAGACTTTTTTTTCTGGGAGTTGGAGGAGGGGCAGGAAATGCTACACATGCAGTCAATGACTTTAGAAAGATAGCAGGATTTGAGGCTTATGCACCTACGGATAATGTATCCGAACTAACTGCCAGGATTAATGATGATGGTTGGGAATCGGCTTTTGTCAACTGGCTAAAGGGAAGTAATCTGAATGCTAATGATGCGATTGGAATTTTCTCTGTTGGTGGTGGAAATCTTGAAAAACAGATTAGTGTTAATTTAGTTAATGCCATTAAATATGCAAAAGAACTAGGGGCAAAGGTGTTTGGTGTTGTTGGTAGAGATGGTGGTTATACGGCTAAAGTCGGCGATGCGGTTGTAATAGTTCCGACGGTAAATCCTGAGACTGTAACCGCTCATACTGAAGCTTTTCAAGCAGTAATCTGGCACTTGATTGTCTCACATCCCAAAATCAAAGTCTTTGAGATGAAATGGGAATCAGTGAAATAAAAATAGGAGGTAAGTATTATGGCGATTTTTCTTGATTCAGGAAAGATAGTGGAAATTGAGAAGTATATGAAAATGGGAATCATTCGGGGAGTAACGACAAATCCAACTATTCTTTTAAAAGATGGAGTAACGGGTGGAATGGCGGGTATTAAAAAATGTTCCATCGAAATAGCAAAATTAATCCATCCCTACCCTCTTTCAGTTGAGGTAACATCGAACGATAAGCAAAAGATGATTGACCAGGCAAGAGAATTTGCTACCTGGTCAGATAACATTAATGTAAAAATAACTATTCACGGACCAAATGGTGAGTTGGAAAATTTGGAAGTAGTCCACGAACTTGAAACTAAACATAATGTCCGAATAAATGTAACAGCGATGATGAGTGCCCAACAATGCCTACTGGCGGCATTGGCAGGTGCTACCTATGTTTCATTGTTTGGTGGTAGAGTCAATAATATGGGATATAATACCTGCCTGGAAATTGAAAAAGCAAGAGAGGTAATTGACCAATTCAACCTTAAGGCTCAAATAATTATTGGTTCTACACGAGAAGTTTTAAATGTGATTGAATGGCTTATCGCAGGTGCTCATATTGTTACGGTTGTTCCTGATATATTAAAAGGGATGATCGTGCATCCATATTCAAAAGAGACTGTGCAAATGTTTTTGAACGATGCTAAAAAGACAGAGGAAATGTTAGAAAAATAGGAACATCTCTTTAGTCTCTACTCATTAAAAAAGTGTTTAAGGTTATAAAAATATCCTCACTTTTCTATTTTCCTCGATTAGGCCCCAGTGGGCCATTCTATTTCTGTAACTATTCAGCCTGTAGGAAAGTAGGAGAGTAGGGAAGTAGGAAAGGGGAGACATTGTCCCCAGAAGAGGAATACCGTGCACATCCTTTATCCCTTTCCTACTACCTACTTGCCTACTAT
>JBFLXS010000136.1 GCA_040755795.1 bacterium
ACCGTAAAAGCTGATTAAATCAGAAGAGTGAACACATTTTTAAGGCTGGAGGCTCTAAATGCTTTATAACTGCTGGTAAAATCATAAACTACAGTTGATTGTGGAATTTAGATGCGTTTGCCCTGGCCTCCTATTAATTTCCCCTTGACTTTTTAAGAAAGAGAGCATATAATAAATACAGGAAATTTGTGGATGGCGAATTGAAGAAGGAGGTTAACGAAGATGTTAAGATATAAAAAAATACTGGTGGCAATTGATGGTTCAGAAACAAGTTTGCATACTCTAAAAGAATCATTCAAATTCGTTCAGAAGGGAGCGGGTGAGATAACGGTTGTTTCTGTTGTCCCACCATATACAGGCGATCTTGATTTAGTTAGTGTGGGAGATATTATGGACTCTATGAAAAAACCATATCAGGATGCCTTGTCTCAAGCTGATGAATTAGCAAAGACCGAAGGGGTATCGATTAAGACTATTTGCGAAGAAGGTGAGATATATGACCGGATTGTTGATTTAGCAGAGACTGAAAACTATGATTTGATAGTTGCAGGAAGAAGGGGACTACGGCAAATGGAGCGAATATTGGTTGGCAGTGTTACTGCCCGTATTATAGGTCACACTCAGAAGGATGTGCTGGTAATTCCAGGAGATACTGTCATGGGATGGGAAAATATCCTTCTGGCTACTGATGGCTCCAAATGTAGTCAGGGAGCGACAGAAAGGGCTATATCTTTTACAAAATCATACCATGGGGAATTGAAGGTCGTATCTGTGGTGGATGTTCCGACTGAATTTTATGGCGAAGCTCCAGAGGTAGCAGAAACCCTCATCCAACAAGCCAAAGGTTTTGTTAATGATGTAAAGAAAAAGGCAGAAGCAGATGGCATTAAGGTAGTAACCTTTGTCAGAGAAGGTGAGGCGTATAAAGTCATCACAGAATTGGCAAAAAATGAAAAAGTGGATGTTATTTTTATGGGTAGTCACGGCAGGACAGGACTCAAAAGAGTCCTTATGGGCAGTGTGACGGAAGAAGTCAGTGGTCATACCCCCTGTCCAGTAGTTGTAGTTAAGTAATCTCTTGTGCTATAATTGGAAGCAAGATAAATTTGATTTTTGATTTAATTTCAGCTCTAACTCTCAGTTATCTCCCTCAAATTCTATTTTGCAGAATCCTATACACTATTTTAACCTTTATGCTAGATTGTAACTATTCACCGCAGAGACGCGGAGACACAGAGAAAAAATTAAAATCTATTGGCTATACGCTTAATTCCATCTCTTAGAACAGAAACATTAAAATTGATCAATTCAATTGCTGCACCAATAATTTTTTCTGTTATCTGATTTATTTCCATGTTTTCTCTGTTCCTCTGCGTCTCTGCGGTGAATAGTTACACTAGATTAAGACACCACCAGATTTTAAGCAGAAATTGGCTATGCAATATTCACCTGTTGGTTTCTATTTTGCAGATAAGAAACCTGAAGAAGCAATAGGGTTCAAAAAGCCCGGCAATGGTTGCATTATGCCTTTGATATTAGGTGGTTTATTGGGATATTTTGTTAATCGGTTTGGATAATTACTATGGATAAAGAAACTATCAAAGAACTTGCTGCAAACCCAAATTTTATTTCGGGTATTTATAATTATTGTGATAGATGGTGTGAGCGTTGTCCATTCACCTGAAGGTGTCTAATTATGGAACAAGGAGATGATATTCTCGATATACTTGTGCATTTAGACCGATTGCGCAGGAAAATCGAAAATGTATTTCCATCAGCAAGGGCTTTTATTCGACCAGGATTTGAAAGTTGATGAGAAAAAGGTTTGCAAGAAATAAACGGGAAGGTTTTGAATATGGATAAATCGCAAATCCAGGAAAGAACAAAGAAATTACTTGAAAAGGCAGAAACACCAGAGGAATTTACAAAGGAATTACAGGAAGTCCTTAAATCCTATGTGGATAAAGAGGCAACAAAAAATTACCAGAGAATCATTCCTGATGCAGGGAAATTTTATGGAGTCCCAATTCCTGTTTTAAATGTAATAGCTTCTGAGATAGGGAAATTTATCCAGAAAAAACCAGCAAAAGCAAAACCTTTGTTAGAAATTATCTGGAATGAAGGCTCTTTTGAAGCAAAAGAGATAGCGGGGAAATGCTTGGAGAGGTTTGGGCCAAAGAATCCAAAAATCTGCCTGGACTTTGTTTCAAAAGTTATATCCGAGATTGATAACTGGGCTGTTTGCGACAACCTTGCTATGTGTGGGGTAGAGCCAATAGTTTATCAGAACCCAGAACTTGTATTGCCGCTTTCCGAAAAGTGGATAAATGACAAAAATAAATGGATTAAACGTTTTGGAGTGGTAACTTTACGAGGATATAAAAGGGTTAAAACTACAGATAAGGTTTTTGAACTACTTGATCTGGTTATGGAAGATAAGGACAAAGATGTAAAGAAGGCAGTGTCATGGATTTTAAGAGAAATAACCAAGAAAAATCCAGATGAAGTGCTTAAGTTTTTAACAAAATGGGCAAAAGCAAATCCAGGCAAAGATACAAGATGGATAATTAAAGATGGGATGAAGAAGTTAAGCAACGATGAACAGAAAAACATTTTAGGGTTATTGTAAACATGGAGCAGAAAACTACTATTTATCAAGAAAAAGAATTTAAGTCAATATTGAATAAACATAAATTCATAGATAGCTGGTTCTGGGACAGATATAGTCTTAACCCTTATAATGGCTGTCAATTTGGCTGTGTTTATTGTGATTCAAGAAGCGAAAGATATCATCTGCCTTTAGATTTTGAGAACAACATTGTTATAAAGAAGAATGTAGGCAAGATGCTTGATAAAAGATTGGCTAATGCAAGGACACTATTGCCAGATGTGGTAGCATTATCAGGCACTTGCGACCCCTACCAACCAATAGAGACAAAATTTAAGAATACAAGACAATGTTTAGAAATTCTTGAAAAACATAAATATCCGGTGCATATTGTCACAAAATCAAGATTAGTCTTAAAGGATTTGGATTTATTAGAGAATATTGGCAAAAATAATTGGGCTTGTGTCTCTGTAACTATTACTACGCTAAATTCTGAAGCAGCAAGATTCTTAGAAAAGAAAACCCCCTCACCAGAGATAAGATTTGATATAATCAAAACAATAAAAGACAAGACAAAGTATATTCAAGTAGGTGTATTACTCATTCCTGTTGTTCCTGTGTTGGCTGATTCGGATAATGATTTAGAAACAATGATAGAGAACGCAAAGAATAAAGGAGCAGATTACATTCTCTTTGGTGGGGGGATGACGATGAGGGATATGCAAGCAAAGTGGTTCCTGAAACATTTAAAAGAGATGTATCCAGAGCTTTTAGAAGGATACGAAGACCTTTATCAATTCAAATACAACCCTGATTCCTATGAGGGAACTTATGAGCCAAAGAAAAACTATACCCTGAGGAAAAACAAAAAATTGTTTGCCTTATGCCAAAAGCATAAAATACCTTACCGAATAAAACGATTTATTCCCGATGATTTTAGAAGAGAAAATTACCTAATTGCTGAGAAACTTTTAAATGAAGCCTACGAGCTCCAAATACTTGGCAAAGCATGGAGCAATACACACTGGGCAGGACAGAATATACAGAACCTAAATGAGTCCATTATAGATGTTGCCAAAAGAGATGATTTGCAAAAAATCAGAAATGTGAACCCTGAAATAGAAAAAATTATCAGAAAGGAATTGGAAAAGAATTAAAAAAACCGATTAATGGATGTGATATGGACTCCAATGTATATTATGTTTATAAAAGCTGGTGCTACTACCTATGATGTTATTTGGGATATAGTTACTATTTGTATCGTAATTTATGCTATTATTAGTATTTTATATCTCTGGAGGAATAGAAGATGTTTTTCATGAAGAGCCATTTAGAGATTTGCTGGGATGATAAAAAGTGCTGGGTTTCTTTTATCCGCATCCCGTTATACGCAATATTGCGGCTGATTGAATATAAGTCCAATAATAACAGGAGAGAATATGATGCACAAATTTGATATGAAAATATCTATTTCACGAAAATTAAATCTTATAGACCATGTTCTGTTTTTTATATTTATAGGTGTCTTAATTGCCTTAATAGCAACATCAACTAAAGTAAATATTGCGGCTGATTCGGTAGATTATTATGCTATATTGCAATGGGTGACGCCGGAAAAAGAAAAACCGATTGTAAGAAACCTGCATTTTGCAGAGCAGCGGTCTCCAGGATATAGTCTGCTATCACTTATTCCATATTCCTTATTGACAATATTTGTTGAGCCATTTGTAGCCACAGAAAAAATCACTGAGTATGCACTCCCTCCCCCAAAGTTTTCAATGGAAAGGCCAGAAAAGATAGAAGGCTCTGAAATGATCGGTGTTCCACCACAACCTATATTCATAAAGGATTTATTTTTTAAAGATTATTATGTGCCGATGGAAGGTAGCTGGTATCAGTGGAAATTAGCGTTATCACTTTTATTGACCAGTTTTTTCTTTTTGTTCATAGGGATATGGGCTAATACAAGGGTTTTAAAGCTGTATTATCCAGCAGACAAATGTCTGGTTATTATACCCGCAACATTAGTAACCTCACACATGTTTATGAGAAGTTTTTTTGATTTGCCGCTTTTTACAACCTTAACTTATTATGGATTAGCTTCTCTTTTCCTGCTATTTATATGCCTGTCTTTTCGTTCAAGCAAGGTCTGGCATGTAATTCTTTCAGGTTTTATACTTGGCTTGCTTGTTTTAACTCGGCTTGAGCTTAGCATTTTGCTAATCCTGTTAATGGGATATTTTCTTTTCGCCAAAAGAATAAGATTTCTTCTGTTTTTATGTCTTGGTGGTCTAGTGCCACTTATTGTTCTTGTTATCTACAATTTGTCCTTGTTTGAAGTACCATTGTATTTTGGCATTTTGCGCGGGGACATTAATGCATTCGGTTTTAATTGGCAATATATCTTTAACAATTTAATACATCCAGAATCAGGGATCTTATTTTGGACACCATTACTTATACCCAGCCTTATATTTCTTATTACCGCAAAGGACCCTATCCTTAAAGTAATTGGTCTTTGCTCTTTTGCTTTAATCCTCTTTTATACCCTGCGGATGCCAATAATGTATTATCATATTGGTGAAGGGATAATTGATATTGGAGGAATTCCATTACCTGTACCGGAAACTCTTACACAGATGCGCGGATTGACTCGATTTGAAATTAATCGATATGTTTGTGTTCTAATTCCGTTTTCAATTATTGGTCTTCGTATCGGTATTCATAAAATTCATAACTTATTGGATAAGAAAAATGCAAAGTTATATGCAATCGGCATTGATTGGGGGAAAATATGAGTAAAAAGAAGGCTAACAAAAAACCACACTATGGATATTATGGCTTTGGATACTTTCACCTTATTGTTAGTGTGGATATTATTTTGGGGGCAGTAGTTGCCATATTCCTCTTGGAAGTGATAGGGATGATTGTTATTGCCCTTGGTCTCTGGAGCTTACTTGGCTATTGGGTGGGAATGCATTTTAGTAGGCAGCATGAACCATATGATTTATCAGACATACTGACTTTGAAAGGTGATGAAAATGTATTAGATGTAGGATGTGGTTTAGGTAAAGCTACTATTGGAGTGGCAAATCTTTTGAACGAAGGAAAGGCTATAGGAATTGATATCTGGGACAGAAGGGATATTATGAATGCTTCTCTTGAACGATCTTATAAGAATGCAGAAATTGAGGGTGTGAGAGACAAGGTTGAATTTAGAACAGGAAATGCTCTCAACATACCTTTCCCAGATAATTCTTTTGATGTTGTAGTTGCGGCAAGTCTACTGGATAGTTTTTGGAGTGATTCAAAAAGACTTAAATTTTTGTCAGAGGTTCTGAGGGTTTTAAGACCAGAGGGAAAATTCCTATCAATGGAACCATTACGAAATATAGGAATGATTATTATGATCCCACTTTTAGCCTGGAAGTTTCTCCCTAAAGAAAAATGCATAAATTTATTGGAGCGATCAGGATTCGTTAACCTTGAGTATAAGTATAAAAACGAAATAGGGTATTTCTTGGTAGAAAAGCGAAAAGCTAAGAAATGATGATGATAACACCGACAGCGTATAACAGCGTGTGTCTGGTGAAAGGATAAAAATATGTATAAATGGGATGCAGAGGATTATCATAAAAGTTCTGGAGAGCAACAAAAGTGGGCAAAAGAACTTATATCAAAACTCGCTCTTAAAGGAAATGAGCGGGTTTTAGATATTGGATGTGGTGATGGTAAGGTTACCGCTGAAATTGCTGAAAAATTACCACAGGGTTCGGTTTTGGGTATTGATAATTCTAAAGAGATGATTGATTTCGCACAGAATAAATTTTCTTTGAAAAATCTTGGCTTTAGATTACAGGATGCAAGAGAGATGAATTTTATTAGCGAATTTGATGTCGTCTTTTCTACCTCTACCCTACATTGGGTCATTGACCATCTGCCCCTCCTTGGTGGGATTAAAAAGAGCCTGAAGCCAGGTGGAAAGGTGTTGCTTCAGATGGCTGGCAAAGGAAACGCTGCCAAAATCATAGAGGTTTCGGAGGCAATTGTAAATAGTAAAAAGTGGTGTGGATATTTTTCTGATTTTGCTTTCCCCTGGAATTTTTACGGAACAGATGAATACAATATCTGGCTGAAAGATGTTGGGCTTAAGGCAAAACGGGTTGAACTAATCCCAAAGGATATGCTCCATAAAGGAAAGAAAGGATTGGTAGCATGGATTCGGACAACCTGGCTTCCCTATATCCAAAGGTTACCCGAAGAACTACGCAATGAATTTATTGGGGAGATAGTGGATAAATACATTAAAGATTATCCACCAGACAACGAGGGGCTTATTCATCTTCAAATGATGAGACTGGAGGTTGAAGCAGAAAAATTATGAAGAAGGTATTACTTTTTTTATCCAATGGTTTTGAAGAATATGAAGCCAGTGTTTTTACCGATGTGTTAGGCTGGAGTAGGGTTTATGGCTATATTCCTGTTGGAGTAACTACCGTTGGGAGGCGACCTGAAATAAAAGGCACCTGGAATTTTACCGTCATCCCTGAAATTCAGATAGCTGAGGTTAAGGTGAAGGATTATGATGCCTTAGCCATTCCTGGGGGTTTTGAAAAGGCAGGATTCTATGAAGACGCCTATAGTGAAGATTTTCTTGAATTGATTAGAAATTTTGATGAAGAAAAGAAGATTATAGCCTCAATATGCGTAGGTGCTTTACCATTAGGGAAAAGTGGCATTTTAAAAGGTCGCAGAGCCACAACATATCATTTACTTGATGGAATTAGAAGAAAACAATTGGCAAAATTTGGAGTGAAAGTTCTTAATCAGGATGTGGTTGTAGATGAGAATATTATTACCTCTTCCTCGCCAGCAACTGTCCTAAATGTCGCGTTCACATTATTAGAAATGCTAACCTCAAAAGAAAACTGTGAAAAGGTGAAGAAGTGGATGGGGTTTTAATGTTTGAAGAATTGATGACTTTTACCCTGGCGTATGATATACTGGTTATGATGTGGAAAGAGATGAAAAAAGCTTGTTATTTTGCATCTTTTTTATAAATCAGTATATCCGCACAATATGTCTATCATCCCAAATTGGGGCAAAAACCGGCAGGGGTCATCTATGAACGAGTTAGGCGAAATTGCTGATAGGTGGTGAAACCATATGAAAAAGGATTATTTGAAGGATTTAGCTGAAGCAACTAAAATATTACTGGAAGAACCAGATGTTAAAAAGATTATCATGAAACTCAAAGTGCAGATTCAAAAATCAACTGAGCCATTTGCCTGGAGGACAATAGAAATAAACAATCTTAAAGATAGACTTCCACCAGAATTTCAATCTATCTGGGTATTTGTTCTTAAGAGGAATTTTCCATCTGTTGCTCATTATCACCCTAATAGCATTCAACATACGGTAATGGTTGATGGAAAAGGAAGGGTCAAAATTAACAAGCAATATAAGGAGTTGAAATTATTTAATCCAAAGAATGATGAATGTTGGTGTATTATAGACAAAAATATGCCTCATGAATTTTATCCTAAAGAGAGTGAGATAGTGGTTATTTCTTTTCATACATGCTTAAGCAAAGAGCTTATAGAGATAAGATGTGATACTCATGAACAACGTCTATACGAACCCTAATAAGAGGATAACAACTTCGCCTAACAGAGAGCGTATCTGGCTGCGGTGCTTTGCACCTTTTCGCCCAAATACGCCCAGCCGTTGGGCAAAATTGCTGGCTATGAGTGAGAGAGGATACAAAGATGTATAAAATGAGCATGTCTAAAAAACGCAAATCTTGGAAAGAAAAATTAGAAGATAGCAAGAATTTTCCCAAAATACTAGAATTTGACCCTAAATTTCCCTGCACAAGGGCATTAGAAAAGATGGGTGCGAAACCTGGTGACAGTGTGGTGTTGGCACCGCCATTAGAAGTGAACGAGATAATGAAGAAAGTGCCAGAAGGAAAACTCATCACCTTAGATGGAATTTGCAAGAAGTTAGCCGAAAAACACAAAACGAAGTATTGCTGCACACTAACTACTGGCATCTTCGTTATAACCGCTGCTAACGCTGCAGAAGAAACCAATAGTGATATGCCTTACTGGCGAACGATAAAAAATACCGGCGAACTAAATCAGAAATACTCATGTGGGGCAGAAAGACAGAAAAAACTTCTGGAGAAAGAAGGGCATAGTGTTATTAAAAGAGGCAAGAAATACTATGTAAAAGACTTTAAGGAGAGACTAATATGAGAAGATTGCTGAGCCTGCCACATGCAAAATATGAAGCGACATGTTACATCAATGGATTATATGACATACTAACCTGGAAAGGGGGAAAGTACGAATATTTCCTACTGCCAATTTCAGAAGATTAAGGAATCAATTGACAAGGGTGAGCCGGTTATGGCTGGTGCACTAGATATGTACTTCCTGCACTATTACTCAGATTTGTATAATAAAGTTCATGTTCCGATACACTACGTTTTAGTAGGTTGAAAAAACTAGGTAATAAATACAATGAGCCGGGATGGGTAGAAGCAGGAGGATTATTCAAAGAGTCAGGAGAGTCAATAATTAAGTTATGCAAGAATGCAGTAAAACACGATGGAAAGAAGTGCAGTGAGATATTGATGAAGATAGCTGATGTAGAAGAAGAAGCTTACCAAATAAAGAGGGTTGGACCTATTAACTCCAGTAAAATCAAGGGGTTATAATAGTAAGAAGGTAGATTTTAGGGGTGTTTAGGAGGTGAGGTAGGTATATGTAACATATTATAAACATTGGGGTTAGG
>JBFLXS010000137.1 GCA_040755795.1 bacterium
GTGGAGATAAAAGGGCATTCAGGATGATAGTTAGTTCTGTGCCACTTCCCATACCGATTTTTTCTATAAATGATGTCTATTGTTATCCTAATCCAACAAAGGATGAGATAACTTTTAGTAAATTACCTCTTGACAAAATAAAGCTAAAGATTTATAATATAGTTGGAGAGAAGGTGTTTGAAAGAGAGATAAGTGGTGATATTAATAATGAGTGGAAGTGGGATTGTAGAAACGATGCCAATGAAAAAGTTGCCTCCGGGATTTACATCTATGTTATCTCAGATGGTCAGACAACGAAGAGAGGTAAATTAGGGATTATCAAATAATCTTTCGCAAAGGCGCAAAGAGCGCCAGAATAAAAAGGAGGGTAACTATTCAGCCACTAATTAACACGGATTAGCACGGATAAATAGCAGAGGGCAGAAGGAGGAAAAACCTTCAGCCTAATTACGGACACGGATTACGAATTTTCAGTGTTTCATCTGAATCCATCTGTGGCTGAATAGTTACCAGAGTAAATTAATATGGTGAAGAAAAAACTTTTATTCATTGGGTTGATTTTAATTTTATCTACTATTGAATCAACGGTATTGTCACAGCCAGCAGAATTCAACGAAAGCGAGAAGATAATTGATTCTGCAAAAGATGTGGTTAAAGAAACTCCCCAAAAGGAAAAATACGATGTTAATCTGTTTGTTCTGATGGGGAAGACAGTTGTTTCACTCGTAATTATTGCGGCACTTATTTATTTTGTCCTTCGTTTCTTCCTCAAAGGACAAAGATGGCTTACTCGGCAACAAGAATTTATTCAAACCATCGCCACTCACTTTTTAGCCCCTAATAAATATATTCAGATAGTAGAAATCGGAAATAAATTATTAGTTTTAGGCATCAGTGAACATAATATTAATTTATTAACGGAGATAGAGGATAAGGAAGTCATAGACCTTATTAAAACACAAGTAAGTAGAGCGGAAGATAAACTACAACTATCCTTTATTCAACATCTGAAAAAAAGGCTTATGAAACCACAGTTAGAACAAACAGATTACGAGGAAAAACTTAAATTTTTGAATAAACAAAGAGAAAAACTGAAAAGTTTAGAATTATAGTAACTCTTCAGCCATGGATGAACACGGATGAAACTGGAAAAGTAAAAAGTTAAAAAGATAGATGTTTGTCCAGAATCTTTCTTTTTTCTCTGAAAATCGGGGTTCGGGGTTCGGATTTCGGGATTAGGGGATTCTTTTATTCCCGAACCCCTTTATTTTCATCATCCTTTGTGAGTTGCAGACTCATAGGCGTTTCGTCTCCGTTTTATCCGTGCTAATCCGTGTTAATCAGTGGCTGAACAGTTACCAGGAAGAGAATAAAAAAGATGGATTACTTCGACTTAAATATGGAATTATTGAGAAAAAGACAACCGCTGTTAGCAAAACGATTAGAAGAAGTAATTCCTGCTCAAAATATTGATGTTACCTCTTTATCGGCTACACCAATTATTGACCCGAAGATTAATTTGAGTTATATTAATACCCTGGCGGTGTTAGGGTTTGGAATGGGGACTCATGTCCGCGAACTGGTAGAACGGACTCAGGAAAAAACACTTGTATTGGTAGTTGACCCGGATATAGCAACATTCAAGGCATTACTTAAAATAATAGACCTGACTCCTATCTTAAAAAGACCAAATGTTAAACTTGCCATTGGAGAATTTGCTCCGTATGCAGTGCGTTCTCGAATAGATAATTACTATAAAATAAATACCATTCCTGATATAACCGTTGCTGAACATAAACCCTCACTTGCCAAAAATCCTCTTTATTATGAAGAAGTAAAAACTTTACTCGAAGAAGCAACTGTTGTCGGGCGTCAAAATTTAGCCACACTTGCAGAAAATGCAACACTCTGGCAAAACCAGATTTTAATCAATCTTCCAATCATTATAAAATGTCCTGGATTAAGAACATTATATGGGAGATTTCAAAATATGCCGGTAATTATAGTTGCCGCAGGACCTTCACTTGATAAAAATGTCATGCATTTAAAAGAGGCTAAAGATAAAGCGGTAATTATATGTGTAGATACTGCATTAAGAACCTTATTTAATCATAATATTAAACCAGATCTGGTAATTACGATTGATGCTACGGCAAAAAATTATAATTATTATTTAAAAGATTTAGATATATCCGATATATATTTAATTGCCGGGCCTGCTGTTTATCCTGAAACATTTTTATCTGCTATTTCAAAGATATTTGTAAGTAGTTTTGGACACCCATTATTGGATTGGATTGAAACATTCATCGGGGTTAAAGGAACAATTAAACTGGGTGGCTCTGTGTCAACCGCGGCTTTTGACCTGGCGCGAAGAGGTGCGGCTAACCCAATTATTTTTATTGGTCAGGACTTAGGATTCCCGGATGATAAAGTATATACTTCTGGCGTGAAAAAAGAACGATTTGAAGAAGCAGAAAAAATATGGCCAACAGTCGAGTTTATGTGGGTGGAAGATGTTTATGGCGGTAAAGTGAAGACAGTTCAAGGTATGTGGACATGGATTAAGTGGTTTGAACATCAGATAAGTGAAATGCCCCAGACACTCTGTATTGATGCCACTGAAGGGGGAGCAAAAATACCAGGAACGAAAATCCTTACCTTAAAAGAAACCATTGAGAAATATTGTCAAAAATCAATCAATATTGACCAAATCCTGCAACAGGCTTATAACTCTTATGTTTTGCCGGATATGAATAACCTTTTAAATGAAATGGAAAGAATAATAAAGGATTGGAAAAAGGTTCAATTTATTGGTAAAGAAGGCACTGCGTTAGCCAATAGACTACTCGAAACAATAGCAGATAATCACATTGATAAAAAAGCAATGAAGATGTTCAAAGAACTTGGAATTTTATATCATCGGATAATTGAAAATCATCGAGGGTTTATGAGACTTAGTAGCTGGAATTTAGAATCCTTATTATTTCGCATGGAAAGGTTTAGTTTAAGCACAGACCCTGTAGTAAAAGCCACAGCCTGTAAAAATTTCTTTGAGGAAATATCAACTTATTGTCAGGAAACTGTTATCTCATTAACCTCAGTTCAAGAGAAGTTATTCCAAATACAATCTGAAAGAAAAAACAATGCTTGAAAAAAGAAGTTGTCTCCTCTGTAAATCTGGAGATTATAAAGTAGTAAAAGCCCTGAATGGGTGTAATTTTAAAGAATGTCTAAATTGTGGGTTTATTTATCTTGACCCTCAGCCAGATGAAAATGCCATTCAGGAATTTTACCCAAAAGAGTATTTTAATTCACAACATCCACAAGGCTATCATGACTTTATCGCCAGAAAAGACGATATTATAAATTATAGACTTAAACCGATAATGGAATTAGTCAATTTATTATGTTCGGGGAAGGGGAAATTACTTGAGGTCGGGTGTGCGTTAGGATATTTTCTGGAATTAGCTCAGGCCTCGGGTTGGGAAGCTCAAGGCATAGAATTATCACCCTGGGCATCCGCCTATGCTCAGGAAGAGACAAAGGTTAAAGTCTCAAGTGGAAAACTTGAAGATATTAAATTTCCTGATTCATATTTTGATGTAATCGTGATGATAGAATTAATAGAACATACTCAAAACCCCCTCCTGTTTTTAAAAGAAGTGGAAAGAATACTAAAGCCTGATGGTATGATTCTTCTAACTACACCTAATTCAAAAAGTATTCATCATAAAATCTGGAAAAGGAAATTTCAAGAGATGCTTTTTGTCCCAGAAGAACATCTATTTTTATTCTCAATACCGACGATTAAACGACTATTAGAATTAAGTGACTTGAAACCAATACACTTAGAAACAAAAACCTATTTAAGACGATACTATGATTACAAAATTCCTCAAGGATGGGGACGACAAATAAGAGGACTATGTAGAAGATTGATGTTGAAATCAATTAATAACTTGAATTTAGGTGAGATGCTACTCGTAGCCGCAAGGAAGAAAGAGACAATCGGTAATATTGGTTAGTGATTATCATTATCAGAGAAACGGTCATGAGCCTGCGGCTCACAAAGGGGGATGAAAATAATGGAAGAACAACCCCCTACCCCCCTTTATTAAGGGGGAATATCTGTTCTACACCAGAGGATACGAGTCTGTGGATACTATACTAATTCACTAATCTCTAATTCACTAATTCGCTATTTTCAGGGGAAAGGGAATTTATGTGGAAATTATATTAGTCATCATTTTCAGCTATTTAATCGGGGCAATTCCTACCGCATACATTATTGGCAGAATTTTTGGGAAGGTAGATATAAGAACTGTTGGAAGTGGAAATGTTGGTGCAAGTAATGTTTATAGAATAGTGGGAAAAACCGCAGGCATAAGTGTTTTAATCATTGATATTCTGAAAGGATTTCTACCGGTTTGTCTCGTTAATTTATTAGCATTCGCTACGATATACCAGATTATGGCTGGTTTAGGGGCGATTATTGGACATATCTGGACAGTTTTCCTTAAATTTAAAGGGGGAAAAGGAGTCGCCACAGGATTAGGAGTATTTCTGGGGTTGACACCTATCCCTGTGCTGATTGCCTTGTTAGTATTTCTATTAGTTGTGGCTATATCAAGATATATTTCTATAGGTTCAATTATAGCCGCGATATTTATCCCGGTGTTGCTTTTATTTTTTAAAGAGGAGCCAGAAATAATAATTTTTGCTCTGGTAGTTTCCTTGCTCATTGTGATAAGGCATATACCTAATATTAAAAGACTTATAACTGGTCAGGAACATAAATTTGATATTAAAAAATCTTAAACTCCTAATGTTTATCGCAAAAATTTGTTAATTTTATTAAAAAAAATACTTGCATTTTTTTAAAGAATATGATATGATTGTTAAAATGGATGTAGAGATTGGAGTTTTAGGCGGTGGTTCCTGGGGGACAACATTAGCTATCGAACTTTATGAAAAGGGATTTTGCGTTAAAATATGGGAGTTTTCCAATGAGCAGGTAGAGATAATAAGAAATAAGCGGGAGAATGTAAGGTTTTTATCAGGTATTTCTATTCCAGCAGAAATTTATATAACAAGTTGTTTAGAGGAGGTAGTAAAAGAGGCAGAGGTAATAATTATAGCCGTTCCGTCACAAGCAGTAAGAGATGTCGTTAGACAGTTACCACCAATGATTGAATCTGATGTCGTGATAGTTTCAGGAGTAAAAGGTTTAGAAATCTCAACAATGAAACGAATTTCAGAGGTGATAAGTGAATTTTTGCCATCTCCAGCAAAAATTGGTGTTATTTCAGGACCTTCTCATGCAGAAGAAGTAAGTCGCAAAATCCCAACGGCAATAGTCGCCGCCGCCGCAGATGAAAAGATAGCAAAATTTATTCAACAACTCTTTAATACATCCAGTTTAAGGGTATATACTAATACAGATTTAATCGGAGTAGAATTAGGGGGTGCATTAAAAAATATTATCGCCATCGCCGCCGGGATATGTGATGGGCTGGGATTTGGAGATAATACAAAATCTGCACTTATTACCAGAGGATTAGTAGAAATTATTCGGATAGGAAAGATATTAGGGGCGAAAGAATCGACATTTTTAGGGTTAAGTGGTCTGGGAGATTTAGTTTGCACCTGCACAAGTAGGCATAGTAGAAATAGGCATCTGGGAGAAATGATAGGTAAGGGAATCCCACTTCAAGAGGCTTTATCGTCAATGGTGATGGTAGCTGAAGGAGTGCCAACAACTAAAGCCGCTAAAGAATTAGCCAATAGTGTGGGGAGTGAACTTCCTATTACCAATGAAGTCTATAAGGTGCTTTTTGAAATGAAAAATCCACGACAGGCGGTTGAGGATTTAATGTTAAGAATGATAAAATCAGAGGATTGAAAAAGTGAATATCGTAACTATTCATCTACTGATTAACACGGATTAGCACGGATAAATAGCAGAGGGCAGAAGGAGGAAAAACCTTCAGCCTAATTACGCACACGGATTACGAATTTTCAGTGTTTCATCTGTGGCTGAATAAGTTACTTCTAATCTTTTAATCAATATTTAAGTTTGAAAGGAGGTGAATAAGGAATGACGAAAGCAGATCTCGTCAATGCGGTAGCAGAAATAGGTCTAACCAAGAAAAAAGCCGCAGAGGCTGTTGAGGCTGTCTTAAATGGAATTAAAGACGCTTTAGCAGACGGAGATAAGGTGCAGTTGATTGGATTTGGGAGCTTCTCAGTTAAAAAGCGTTCTGCAAGAGAAGGTAGAAATCCACGCACTGGTGCTCCACTTAAGATTGCGGCAAAGAAAGTACCAGTTTTCAAGGCTGGTGAAGCTTTAAAGAGCGCTGTTTAAACTCACTATGACAAAAGAAAAAGGGTTAAGGGAAAGAGAAAAAAATAATTTTTTCTCCTGCCCCCTTAACCCTTTTTTATTTAAAGACATACAAAATGTTAGGTTCTCCTGAGAATAAGGAAGTAGAAAGTAGAAAGTAAAGAAAACATCACTCCTCACGCCTATCTCCTTACCTCCTACCTTCTATCTCCTACCACTATTTTCATCATCCTTCTCCTGAAAAATAGGTTATGGGACGCAGATTTTCGCAGATGAACAGGATTAAAATTAATTTTTTATTATTATATTTCTATAATTGTTTCTTTAGAGTTTCTTGATGTTTTTATAGTGCATTAGTGGTTTTTCTTTAAAATCTTGTAAATCCTGTAAATCTGCGTCCCATTAATTTTCATCGTCGTTTGTGTCCACGCTGTGGACATAAGCGTTTCTCTATTTAATAAACTCAAAATATGTTGACCCATCACTCATTATATCACCGGTGATAACGGATAATAATCTACCACCAAATTTATAAATCCCTTGCACATCTGAGTTAGTAAAGGTATAGGTAAGATATGAAAATGTATTGTCATATCCAGCGGGTATGGTCAGACCATACAGATTAAGGTAAGTAAATGGAGGTATGCCTGGAATTTCTATCCATAGTTTGAGGTCTGTTTGAGTTTGTTGCGATGGATTAATAAGCCTCACGGTAGAGTTTAACGATTCTTGAGGTGAATATTCCTTTTGATTAGTGGAAATTATGATAATTGGGTTAAAGATGTTACCGGCACTGATTGCATCCATATCAAACCCTGGATAATCCACTGTTGCACTTCCATCATTATCATCAACAATCTTAATATATCTTGCCTTAGATAATCCAGCACTTGCCAGGTCAAAGTATGATGAGCCTATGCCATTACCCACGAGGTTCCAGGGACCAGCATAGTTATTACTTGCATAAACTGTATAACCTTCTTTAATTCCATCATTTCCTTCATAAATAATGAAGTCTGACCCAGTTCCATCAATAATTTCTACACCCATATCAATTTCAATCTCTCCACCTTTGCCTAAGGAAGCAAATTGGCCATCAGGTTGCCCTAAGGCATAAACGGCTTCGGTCGGATTATTTTTAAAGTTATTGGGATAGGAGAACGGGTCGTAAAATCTACAGGATGTGACATTGTAGCCGTGATGATAATTTGAGTTTTTATCTAATTTAACATTGAGGACAGTCATAGTTCCTGGATTTACCACTACTCCTGAAATAGTTTTATCCACATAGCCATTAGCAGAGAACTTAACTGTATATATTCCTGGTTTAAGGATACGGTGATAATCTCCAATTTTGGGGTCTGTAAATATTGGCCAACCAACATCTAAGACATTAACCATTCCGACAATAGGATTACCGGTTTTTGCATCGGTTACTAATCCTTCTATTCCCTGTCTGTTAGCCTCTTTAATTATATACAGAATTGCATTTTTATTCTTTTGCCAAACGATATCTATTCCACTGTTTGCCAGCTCAATTGTCCAATCAATATCACCTCGACAGCCATAAGCAAAATCATTTGTATCCCCCTTTGTTTGATACCAGTCATAACCATTTGTTACCCAGTAATTATTAAAATCTGCATAGCCTTCAGATAAGTCAATAATTAATGGTTCATCCGGGGTAGGATGAGGGCTGAAATTCCAGACATAATTTACGATATCACCAGAACAGTGATACGATAAAGAGAGTGTAAATGGGTTATCGAGGAATAAATTACGCATTGCTTGAGTTTCTGGTTGAGAAAATGGATACCAGCTATTACCCCACTTATCCCACTGGTAACCATAATCACGGTTTAAATCAACTCCATTAGCGTTATATCTGCTACCAACCATAATTCCATCAGGATTGACCATCGGCACTATCCATATCTCTCGATTATTCACAAGATATGTTACTTCTGGGTCTATTCCGTAATTTTCTGTAAGATAATGAGCCATATTTAGCGGTATTTCAACAGACATAAATTCATTTCCATGATGAGCCCCCATCAAGCAAACTTCCGCTTCATTCTCTTCTACTTCAGGGTTATCCGTTATTTTCATCGCCCACATATTTCTTCCCTCAACGCTATCACCGATGTCATATAGTTTAGCGATATATGGGTAATTTGCGGCTATTTGTGTTAATTCAACCGTTAGTTCATTATAATCATGGAAGTTTTCCCTCTCTCTAACCGCCTTCATCTCTTTTACCATATCTTCTACCAGGACATTAATTTTATATCCTTTATTTTTGAGCATATTCAATTCATCTTCGGTTACAATTGCCCTGACATAAGTTTGAGTCGCATCGGTTAAAGTTAGACGCATATTGATAAATTCTGCAATCTGGTCATGATTTTTTATCTCAATCTGAATCAATATTTCTTTCTCAGGCTCAAATCCATAAACATAGGAATTTAACCCTAACCCACAAATAATAATCCCTGCTAATAGCCATATTTTTTGTTGAGTGAACATATTATTACCTCCTTTGTAACTATTCAGCCACAGATTAATACGGATAAAACGGAAGAAAAACGCCCATGAGTCTGCAACTCACAAAGAATCATGAAAATAAAGGGACTCGTAAAAAGGCTTAAAAACAGTTAGTCGAATATAAGTATTAAAAGATTAATAAACAACGAGAGATCCGAAATGCACAAAAAAAGGGTAATCGTTCAGGTAACAGGAATAATATTGAATATCGAATGTAGAATACTGAATGTAGAATGATGAAGTTTCTGGATTTTTCTGTTTGGCCGTTTTTATACTTTGAACATTCTACATTCGATATTCTACATTCAATATTTTGTAAGTGTTCCGAAATCTCAATCAATATTAGTAACTCAAGACCTGAACGGTTACAAAAAAGGTAACTATTCAGCCACAGATGGACACAGATGAAACACTGATTTTATTTTTTGTAACCGTTCAGGCTATATATCAAAAGTGTAAGAAAGGGGATAAGGAGATAAGAGTGATATGGAGATAAGATAATA
>JBFLXS010000138.1:0-7855 GCA_040755795.1 bacterium
TTAATGACCCTCTGGGTTATCTTTTGGGACTCCAAAATGTCAAGAAATACAAAAAGATGGCAGAAAATGAGGTAAAGCAATGCCTGGGACCGTAGATATAGCCTTAAGTCCTACGCAACGCTCTCCAATTTATTCTTCGGTTTTGATTATATTATACCTTTACTTTCTATAGACATCGCTTTATATCTCAGCCTTCGTCTTTTCGCTTCGACCAGAGAAAAGGCACCCTAACAATCCATTCTTTTATCTTCCACAAACCAATTCCTGCAACAATGAACAATGGGGCTATAAAAATTACCTCAGCAATGGCTGACGCATAACTTGCTATTTTATAGCCTTCAGAACCTTCAAGAGGTACTGCTCCTGTAAGGAAGCCGATTTGGAGAAAGGTCATAATCAAGCCAATTATGAACATCAGCCCAGCTATGATTTTAATCCCCTTTGGTGCTTTGATTTGTTCATTCATCTTTCTTTAATCTGTCTAACGATGAGTTGAGTGGTTGCGGGGCTGGAACGTTCATTCAATATTGCTGATACTACTAATGCTTGAATTACCACAAATTGTAGAGTGCAGTTTCCACAATCCACTCCAACGATTTGTTATCTCAAATTGTTATCATCGTTATGAGCAGATTGTATCACACACTCGCTCTCTCGTTTTCTTACGCAGACACTAACTCGCGTGCTGACAATGGATCATACTGCAATACCATGATCTGGTCACGCCGCAACCCCAGCGATGCATACGCGCGTCCATCTCTGTCACTGAATTCAACCTCGAAAGCATTGCCATGCGCAAGAGTTTCTACCACTGTGCCAACTTGTCCGCGCCACAACTTGTGTTCGGGTATGTCAACAGTTAACGCTACCACGTCAAGTAGTTTGATAGAGTCCTTCATCTCATCGCCTCACCATTTTTTTACAGCGGATAGCAACTGGTCAATCTCGGATATGGCACGTCGGGCTCAATAATCCACGTGCTCCGAATCACTGCCTGTTTGCCTTTCCACTCCAATGTAAAATCAACTTGATATCGTTGTCCATAGTTATCTTTTAAGCCTAATTCAGCATCATACTCTCTTACTGCTTGCAGGAGAATATCACGCAAAACTTCAGCATCGTCAGTGGTTATGCCCAATGAGGTTGCGAATATGCGAGCTTTATGCTTACCCGTTATATGATTTGGGTTAAGGCTATAATTAAGAAGCTTACTAGTGCCTCTTCAAGATTGAATTCGTAGGTAGAGCAGCTTTTCCCCCTCAGCTTAATCCTCTCCCCTGAAGGGAGAGGGTAGGATGAGAAGGATTGCCTCTGCAGGAGCCGAACCCATCAAAATAAACTTGAAGAGACACTAGTATCCACTACAGCACGATTTGCATTTGGTACTTTCATCACATTGCCTCTAACTGTGTTTCCATAACATGACAACTTTTACGCTGATAATGCTTGGTGATTCCTGCTGCGTCTAACATCTGCGATACTCATCTTTGTCATTGTATTTTCAGGAGATAACGATAGAGTTCAGCGGCGGCGGGGAGAATTATCACCAAACTTTGTAAGCACGATTACCTATTGAAATACTATAAAACTCTCAATTACGGCACAGTCTCCCGCCGTCCGCTGCAACGATTTGTTAGACAAAAGATTCACTCTACAAGTGTTTTCTCATTTCTCACAGATTGCTAAACTATTTCATTTCAATAAGATTACAAAATCTATTCAACTTTCAAGGTTTGATCCTAATTTTATTCACTCTCATCAAGCGATAGCCCTATCAAATTCTGCGAGGGGAAAAGAGATAATCCTTTGAATCTGTTCGCGTTGCCATGCGATTTTCTCAAGATGTTTATAGACCGATGCGTCAAAATATTGCTCACCGCACTTGTTACATACCCAAGCAGGTACGTTTTCGACGTAAATCGTTTGTCCTTTGAAGCAAAACCTGGCCAAAACTCGCCGTTGCTCCATTTCCCCTTCACAGAATTCGCATTGATCCCCTTTCATCGTATCTACCTCCCCCTTATTCTTCCTTGATATATGCCGTGATAATCAGCAATACGCCTGACAGTAAAAAGCGACATACTACATAAGCACGGCGGTAATTAACGGTATGACCGAGTACTTCGTACCGAGTCCCACGTCGGTCGTGGGTAAACTTACGCATAATTTCACCTGTGAGGATAATGTTTTCAATGTCAGCCGCTACCAGAAAATCTTCTGCCATTTCGTCATTAGCATGTGAGCTAATGCGGTATCTTTGCTCACGAATGGCTTGTCGCATACGCTGCAGTACATCCATTTCATACTCCTTATCCTCGCTGTTCGATTTCAGGGCTAACGATTAAGCTCACCTGCAGCAGGGAGAATTACCACTAAACTTTCATAAGCAAGATAAAACTCTGGTAAACTACAAAACTATCTCAAACACATCCCCACCCCCCGCCGTCCGCTGCAACGATTAGTTAGGCAGAAGTTTCACTTCACCTTCTTTTTCTTTTCTTCTGGCTTACCAGAATTATTGTGCATTCCACATTCACGATCTGACCCCAATACTACCCTGACCCCAATACTACCCAAAAGTTCAGCTGGTTATATATATTATCGGAGGTTTTTTGCTTTTTCTTTAAAACCTATTTCACAGGTCGAATATTTTTTCTTCGAGTCCTTCGTGGTTTATTCTAACCGTTTTACTCGATATATTTCGCCTCTGTTGGCAGTAAGGCGAAGAATTTCAACCCAAGAATATATAAGATGCCAATAATGGCTACAATTCCGACTGCTTGAGTGATTTCTGGCAAACTGATAAAATAACTTCCAATCGTCCCATCCCCAAAAGGACTACGGACTTCATAGCCAGGAAATAGTTCTGACGGAAGCACCTGACCAGGAATAACAATAATAAATCTTTCGCAGAAAACACTAGATACAACCAGTGCTGAAGCAAAAACTATCCAACCAATAGATTTTTTAATAAAAAGTATAATGGCTGGCACAATAGAACCCATCAGTATCAGCCCAATCCAGAAAATCAGACAATATTTATTGCCACTAAATAAAAGGAAATGCGTTGCTTCATAGCTTGCGGGTGAATAAAGTCGGGTTAAATTCTCAACCGCAAGAAAATATAAAACAACAAGGATAAACGAAACCAATAGTCTGCTTAGACCTATAATTAGTTGCGGGTCCAAAAAGCGTCTGGTAACCTTAAAGGTTAGCACTAATAGAATGATAATTAAACCCGTTCCTGAAGATAAAGCCGCGGCAACGAAACTCGGTGGCGTTAGTGGTGAGTGGTATAATTCTCTGCCACTGGTAAAACCAAAAATCCCTCCAGTGCCACTATGCACACCAATTGCCCAGCCTACGGCTAAAACCCCAATTGCTTTAACCAATTTATCCTTTTCGGTAATCATTGCCCAGAGATAAACAATACAAATCAAGATATAAATTGAATATAGAAAGCCATTCCAGGAAAAGATAGATTTTGGATTAAGGTAGAAAAATGCCAGCATAATTCTTTCTGGCCGACCTAAATCAAGTCCAAGCGATAAAAGTGCTCCAACAAGCAACAAAGCGGCTAAATAAGCGGCTACACGGGCAAATCCTTTATATTCGGTTCTACCAAACACCGATGATAAAGATGACAGAACTAATGAACCCGCACTTAACCCAATAAAATAAATAGTAAGAATAATTGGTAGTCCCCAGGGAACCTGATTATTCATTCCAGTGAGATAATGTCCTTTGGTGAACATTAGATAGGAAGAATATAGTCCAGCAATAGCCATGATGCTAAGGATTCCTAATAAAAGATACTGAGTGGTTGATTTTCCTTCGATTTTGGTATAATATACTTTCATTCGTTACCTACCTTATAATCTGTAACCGTTCAGGATATAGCCACAGAGTCACAGAGAACACAGAGGGAATATATAAATGAATACAAATACAAAAAAATTTGTAGTAAGAGGCTTTAGCCTCGCTTCTGGCAAGCCAAAAGGTGAACCTAAAAATTCGCACTACATTTATGGAATGTCAAAGGTTAATTCGTGTACATTTGTGGTTAATTTCCTTAATTCTCTGTGAACTCTGTGCCTCTGTGGCTGAACGCTTACTATAATCCTAAATAATACACCTTTGGTTTTGAGCCTAAATCCGGGCGAATTGGGTGTGCTTTACCGCTTGCGACTAATTTAGCCACTTCACTGTTTGGGTCATTTAAGTTACCAAAAAACATCGCCTTGTTTGGGCAGGATACCACACAAACTGGCATCTCCCCGTTATCTACACGGCTCACACAAAAGTCGCATTTTTCCACTACCCCATGTTGTCGTTTTGGGGAATCAGAATTAGTATATCCTTCTTGATGTTTAAACACAAAAGACCTGGATTTATACGGACAGACAATCATACAGTATCGACAACCAATGCACCGGTGTTCATCAACTAAGACAATGCCATCTTCGCGTTTAAAAGATGCCTTAACCAGGCAGACCTTAACGCAAAACGGGTCTTCACAATGATTGCATAATAAAGGAACAGGTTGAGGTTTGGCGTCTGGCACCTTTGGTGTTACCGTGGCGACTCGAATCCAATAATTATCCAAAGACACATTATTTTCTTTTCTGCAGGCATCCATACACACACTACAGCCTTCGACGCATTTGGTAACATCAATCACCATTCCCCATTTATTTTTTGCACTGGCTTTAATATCCTTTGCTAATAGAGAAGAGACCAATTGCGGTAATGGTCCCATTGCGGTTCCAATAGCCAAGCCGCCGCCTATTTTGAGAAATGTCCGTCTATCCATCTTTATTTTCCCTCCCGGGCAATATGGCAATTCCAGCAATTCGGTTGGACATCAACATAATTATGACATCTATCACAAAAATCTGCTTTATTGGAATGACATTTCATACAGGTTTTCTGAAGACTTTTTTCGTATCTGACTCCATCAATAATTCCAACCTCTCTATTACCATGACGAATGACTGCCTCCCTCCATTCGTGAAGCAATTTCATATGTTCAGTCCTCATTACATCTTTTGGCTTGACACACTCTTTTTTAGACATTTTATTGATAACAGGCGTGTCAAGACCTGGTTCAGGTTTACCTGATGCCTTCACCAGATTATAGAAGAATGGAAAAGTTATTAATCCCACAAAAATAATCAAACCCGGAATTATTTTGCCTTTATCATACATTTTTATACTCCTATGTTTTTGGTAACCATTCAGCCACAGAGGCACAGAGTTCACAGAGAATTAGAGAAATTAGCCACAAATGGACACGAATTAACCTGTGACATTCGATAAATGGTAACCGTTCAGGGTGTAACGAAGGGGAAATGGAGAAATCAGGGAAAAGGGGAAAAAGTATTCTTATTTTAGTAAGAAAATCATATTATTTAGAATGTCATTGACAACTGATGAAACCTTCTGCTACCTAATTCCCCTATACCCCTTTCCTTTCTCCCCATTTCCCCTTTTCTCCTTATTTACACCTGAACGCTTACGATAAATGTAATGCGAACCTTTAGGTTCGCTTTCCTGCTTGCCAGAAGCGAGGTTAAAGCGTCGCACTACAAATCTTTTTATTATTCGTGTTCATTCGTGGTTATATATTCCCTCTGTGTTCTCTGTGACTCTGTGGCTATATCCCTGAACGGTTACTGTTTTTGGTAAATGGTAACTAGTGAATGGTAATTAGTTACCACTTACCATTCACCAGTTACCAGATTCCCTTTCTCCGTTTCTCGGAATGTAACCTTTTATATTTCAACTATATTCGGCAGTTCTTCACCCCGCAAATTAGTGGTTCTTTCTTTTTCTCCTTTCATCACGAGTGCATTTGCCACTAACTCAGTCACACCCGTTACATCCACCCCCGGCACCCAGTAATTCATCAAAGGAGGCAGGGCGGCGCGGTCAATGGCACAGATGCAGGCAAGCATATTTACGCCATATTGTTCCTGAACATACTTGACGGCCATTGCCCTGGGTAGTCCGCCCCTAAGCCGCAATTCCATATTTTCGGAGGCATTCAACCCTGAACCACTTCCACAACAAAATGTTTTTTCTCGAATAGTTTCATCAGGCATTTCATAGAAATGGGGACAGACATTTTTTATAATATAGCGTGGTTCTTCAAACATTCCCATTCCGCGGGCAACATTACAAGAATCATGAAAGGTTACTTTTAAATGGTCATTTCGTTTTGGGTTAAGGTTAAGTTTTCCATGTTTAATTAAATCAGCGGTAAATTCTGAGATATGAATCATTTTTGTTGATTTGGCATTCTCAAATTTCGTGCCTGTGATGGGTGAAAGAGGCACTTCAAGGAAATCTGCAGGTCCGTTCCAGGTATCCATATATTGATTTATCACTCGCCACATATGACCGCATTCGCCACCAATAATCCACTTAACTCCTAACCTTTTTGCCTCAGCGTATATTTTAGTATTAAGTCGTTTTGCCAGTTCCATCGAGGTAAAAAATCCAAAATTCCCACCTTCAGAGGCGTAAGTACTCCATGTGTAATCGAGTCCGAGTTCGTGGAATAGTATCAAATAGCCCATACAGGTATAGGTGCCCGGGTCAGCAAACAGGTCACCCGATGGTGTAACAAAGAGTATTTCTGCTCCTTTTCTATTGAAGGTTGGTGATACCCGCACACCTGTTTTTTCTTCTATTTCATCAAGCAGGAAATCAATGGAATTTTTAATCGTATGCGGTTCAAGTCCTAAGTGATTTCCTTTTATATAACAGTTTGCGGCTGGACCGGCAATCCATTCTATATTTAACCCCAAAAGATTGAGCAGTTCGCGGGCAATCATTGTAATTTCGGCAGTATCAATGCCGTAGGGACAAAAAACAGAACACCGGCGGCATTCAGAGCATTGATAGAAATAATACCACCATTCTTTGAGCACATCAAGAGTAAGTTTTCGCCCACCGGCTAACTTCCCCAGAACCTTTCCTATATTTTTAAAATTTCCTCGATAAACTGACCGAAGTAGTTCTGCTCGTAATACTGGCATATTTTTCGGGTCGCCTGTGCCAAGAAAATAATGACATTTATCCGCACAGGCACCACAGCGGACACAAATATCCATAAAAATCTTAAAAGACCGATATTTTTTCAGTCGCTCAGCCATCCCTTCTAAAACTATCTCCTGCCAGTTATGAGGAAGTTTCCAGTCCTCATCAAGCACAGACCAGGTTCTTGGATTTGGGAAATCTACGGTTTGCAGGCTTTTCTCCTTTGCCCCATAGCAGAACATCCCTTCCTTCTTTTCAACCGGGAGATCCATCCATGATTTTTGTGGAGGTTTATAATTTATTTGAGATATTATTTCTTGAGGTTTTGGTTCTTTAGCCATGTTCACTCCTTTTGGAAGTATTTTTGCTTTTGCCACAGAGGCACAGAGGGCACAGAGAATTATTTATCAAATAACTCTCTTAAGTTTCCTCTTTGAGAAGACGGTTGTTAGAATTAATCGTAACTATTCAATCCCCGATGGACACGGATAAAACACTGATTTTTTTAAATCCAATTCTATAATTACCTCTTTTCTATCATTTCCTCTCTGTGTCCTCTGTGTCTCTGTGGCTAATCCTCTGTGGTTAATCCTTTTCCACCGGGATACCCACCTGTTTCATCTTTTCGCGGTAGTGCTCTTCGTATTCTTCATAAGTATGAACTTTTACTGGATAATTCCAGGGATTAATATGTCTTTTCATCCGATTATTATTTGCCAGATTTCGAGTTGGACTCAGGAAAATTCCTCCCATATGCACCAGTTTGCTAAATGGGAAATATATCAACAGTATGCACACTAAAAACAGGTGG
>JBFLXS010000138.1:7955-9258 GCA_040755795.1 bacterium
ATTAATATGTCTTTTCATCCGATTATTATTTGCCAGATTTCGAGTTGGACTCAGGAAAATTCCTCCCATATGCACCAGTTTGCTAAATGGGAAATATATCAACAGTATGCACACTAAAAACAGGTGGATATAAAAGATGACATTCACATCCGCAGGAATTAACGGTTGAAATCTTAACAATCCTAAGGTATATGCCTTTAAACTCACAACATCAACCTTCACAAAATACCTCATCAGAATACCTGAAATGGCTATGCCAATGATTAAAAGAAGAGGGAAGTAATCCGCAATAGGTAATGAGATGTAATAGACTTTAGGGCTTAATATTCTACGGAGCAAAAGAAAGGATACCCCAGCCAAAAGTCCAACTCCGGATAAGAATACCACCGGTGAACCTATCTCCATAAATCCATCCAGCCTACAAATCAAACTGATACAAGAAGGCACTGGCTCAATAAATAACCGACAATGTCTAATGACAATAATAAAAAAAGACCAATGAAAGATTAATGCCGCAAGCCAGAGTAATTTTTCTTCGAGATGAAGAAAGTAAGGACCCTGTTTTAATTGGGTTTGTGTATTGCGGAAAAGTGAGCGAAAGAGAAGAATTTCTAAAACCATTCTTCCGATAGCCCCAATACCTGTCGATGGATTTTCAAAACAGGCACTTTTAATCCAGGGAAGTGATTTTTGCTGAGCACAGGTCGTTGGTATGCGGAAAGGAACAGGAGATTGTGCCCATCGGACAATGCGCCAAAGGACACCAACAATAAAAATAAAAATAGCTAAATACGGAATGATAACTCCAAAAAGTAGATGCAGATTTGCAGTTTCTATTCCCAGATATGCCAGTAAAACTAATATTATCACGGCTAATAACGGTAATAAAACTTTCATTGGACACCCCACTTCATCATTTCATTTGTCTGAAGTTGATAAATCTTTTCTCTGCATTTCATAAATATATCAAACGAAATCGTTGCTAATCTATCTATTTTAGATTCAAGGGCTAATAATTCATTATCTTCACTGCCAATTTTCTCTCTAATTGCCTGTTTTAGAACGAAAATAAAGGATATAGCTTGTGAGGGAGCAACTCCCTGCACTGCTTTAATTTTGATTATATCCTCTAAAAATTTATCTACATCCTTGTTTTGAATAATTCCATCAAAAATGCCTTCAATCCCTTTTCTGATTGTCCATCCTACTGGATTAGCGAATTGGTTTTTCTCTGTTTTTACAAACTCTGCCGTCTGTTGTGGATAGGTATTAAGTATCAAATCAAACCATCGGTTGATAATAG
>JBFLXS010000139.1 GCA_040755795.1 bacterium
GTTGTTTGTGTCATAAGTTTGTCCTCCTTATTTTAGTTAGTTAATACTTTTTGTATAGTATACCATAAAATCTTTCGCAGGTCAAACTTGACACTTTATCATATCATCTCTGCGGTGAACAGTTACGCTACCAGAAACTGACTGACAATTTTTTCCCACTTCTCTTGTTTCGGAAAACAAATAAGGAATAAAACAAAAGATAGCCCGATTAAAAAATAAAATTCTCCTAACAGGCTACCTATTAAAAATAAAACAAGGCCGTATAAAGCAATGGTTTCACATAAAGCAAAGATAAGGATGTTTCCCGAGATTAATGGTCTTATAATTTCATCAATTTTAGATTCTGGTGTTAATGGAATTTTACCGGGATTATCTAAAAACCTTTTTACGATAAGAATAACCACTACGGTTAAAGCAGAGATTAAATAAAGTATGTTTTTAAGCCAGTCAATTTCTTTGAATTTAACCAAACCTTCAAAAGAGAAGTGGTGAAGTATATTTGGGATAAACAGATAAATAACCAACGAAAGGATATTGGCAAAATATATTATCCGTATAGTTAAAAGAGATTTGTTAAGTTTAGTCTGGGAAGTTGGTTCTAACATTCTTTTTACTTTCTCCTCTGTTTTATCCGTGCTAATCCGCGTCAATCAGTGGCTGAATACTTACCTTGTTTTCTTGTTACTTAAATTCTCATAAATCGTTTCTCCAGTTCATTTAAACTCATCTTGATTATTACTGGTCTGCCGTGTGGGCAGGTAAAAGGTAATTGTGTTTGTGATAATTGTAAAATCAATGCCTCTATCTCCTGTTGAACTAATTTATCACCGGCTTTTATGGCACAGTGGCAACTCATTGAGATAAGTATCTTCTCTCGAATTTCTTGAGGTGTCTTACTCCTTTCTATTGTTTGAATTTCATAAATAAGTTCAAAAATTAACTCCCTGGGGTCTCCTTTTTCTAACGCGGCAGGAACAGAACGAACAATAAATGAATTCTGTCCAAATTCTTCTATCTCAAACCCTAATGAATTAAAAATAGGTAGATTTTGAACCAGAACCGCTGTCTCTTTATAATCCGTCTCAAGGGTAATGGGAATTAGTAAAATTTGTGCGGGTAAAATCCGCTCATCAATGGCTTCCTTCATTAATTTCTCATAAAGGACTCGTTCATGAGCCGCATGCTGGTCAATGATAAAAATATCCTCTTTACCCTGAGCAATAATATAGGTATTAAATACCTGACCAATAACCTGTAATTCAGCAGGAAGTGATAAGTGAGGAGAGGGTAGGGGAGGTATGGTTAGTGGTGAGGGTGGCGTCAGAGTAGGTGTTGGTTTAATTGTGTAATCTGGAAGAGGTATTTCCTGCTGCATCATTGGTTGAGGTTTGACCCACTGTGTTTGAACTTCAGGAGGTCGGACATCAGGTATTAAACTCGCCCTGGATAGGGTGTTTCGGATTGCCTCTACCAATAAATTATGCACCTCATTCTCATTATGAAATCGTATCTCCCGTTTTGTGGGATGAACATTTACATCTACTTTATCAGGGGCGATGTTTATAAAAATTATAACGATGGGGTGTTTATCTTTAGGAAGTAATGTATGATACCCTTGATAAATAGCATGAGTGACAGTTTTATTCATCACATAACGGTAATTAACAAATATAGATTGGAGATTTCTATCAGGACGGGTATGAGTAGGTTTGGCTAAAAAACCACTTACTTCAAGCAGATTACTTTTAAATTCAATCGGCAAAATGTCTTGTGATAATTCTTTTCCTAAAAAGTGAAGTATTCTTTCTTTAAAATCCGAACTGGCGGCAACATTAATTATCTCCTGATTATTATGAATTAATCTAAATGAAACCTGCGGATGACTGAGTGCATTTTGATAGACAACATCATTGATATGAGCGACTTCGGTGATATTAGTTTTAAGGAATTTTTTTCGAGCCGGGGTATTAAAGAATAAATTTTCAACTTCAATTACCGTGCCTATTGCCGCACCTATTTCAGTTACCTCTTTGATTTTACCACCCTCAAGTTTGACTGATGTGCCAGAAATACTCTCTTTGGGTCGGGTAATAAGTTTGATTTGAGAGACAGCGGCAATACTGGGTAATGCCTCCCCTCTAAAACCAAAAGAACAAATTGCATCTAAGTCTTTTGCAGTAGAAATTTTACTTGTAGCAAATCGCTCAAAAGCTAATACAGCGTCTTCTTTACTCATCCCCTCGCCATTATCCGAGACTCGGATGAGACTTTTTCCGCCATCAATCACTTCAACCACAACTTTTGTGCTTTTGGCATCAAGTGAATTTTCGACTAATTCCTTGACAACAGATGCCGGTCTTTGCACCACTTCACCTGCGGCGATTTTATTCGCAATTTCCTCTGGTAAAATTTTAATCCTTGAACTCATCCCTCAACTTTTATTGTATAACATTTATTTTATAATGTCAACTAAAAAATAGTTGCAAAGTAGAATTATTTGTGATATAGTTAATCTACGATGAAAATCTTATTAATCTCTCCACCTAAAATGAAAACACAGGATTCCCCCTTAATTGTCTTTGAAGAGGTGCCAGAATACTATCCTCCGCTGGATTTAATGTCTATTGCGGCTTGTTTGAAGAAAGATTATGATGTAGAAATTCTGGATGCACAGGTCTTAAATCTGAGTTATGAGGACATTCGTCAGGAAATAATAGCTAAATTCCCAAATATTATTGGAATCAAAACAACTATCTACACATTATTAGAAACGATTGATGTCGCTAAACTAATAAAAGAAATAGACAATTCTATCCATATAAATTTATGCGGTCCTCATACTCATATTTTTCCAGAAATAATTAATTTACCCTGTATTGATTCATTAATTGTTGGTGAAGAAGAGATTGTTTTTAGTCAATTAGTAAATTCTTTTCATAATCTAAGTCAGATAAAAGGTATAATTTATAAAGAGAATGGTCAAATTATTCACAGTCCTTCCCAGGAGGTAATTTTCAATCTTGATTCTTTACCTTATCCGGCTCGGGAAATGACTCCATACAAAAAATACACGATTAATTCAAACACGATTTTTACCACGATATTAAGTAGTCGGGGATGTCCTTATGATTGTCTTGAGTGTCATTTGCCTGCATTTAGTAAGAGTTTTCGAACAAGAAATAGTGTAAATGTAGTTAATGAAATACAAGAATGTTTAAAATTAGGTATTCAGGAGTTTATCTTTGTTGATGATGTGTTCACACTTAATCGCAAACGGGTTTTTGAACTATGCGACGAAATCATAAGACGGAATCTAAAGATTAAATGGCGGATTAACGCCAGAGCCAATAATGTCGATTATAGTCTGGTATTAAAATTAAAGGAGGCAGGTTGTCATTGGATTCATTATGAAATGACGAGTGGTGTGCAGAGTATGTTAGATTTTTTAAAAAAAGAAATTACTCTAAAGCAAATCCAATACGCTATTAAAGTTACTCAGGATGTCCGAATAACCAGTTCTGTAGATATTATCCTTGGATTACCTGCACAAACAAAAGAAGATGTTCAGGCGACTCTCAGAGTTGTTAATAAAATTAATCCTGATTTTGTCAATTTTCTGCTTAATCTTCCATATATAGGTCCGGCGGGTTCAAAAATCCTTATGTGGACACAAGAAACCAGTCTATCTCATTATTACAGGCATCTAAATCTTTTCTTTGATTCTAATCTGGAATTTCCGTTACATCAAAATATCGATGAACTGATAACGCTATTAAAACTTGCCTATAAAAAATTTTACTTCAGACCAGGCTTTTTTATTAAACAGTCTTTAACTTCACATTCCTATGATGTGTTTAAAAAGCGGATAAAGATTAGCTTTAAGGTAATGGGTCAGTGAAATGGGGGATTCTCCTGAAAGTAGGAAGTAGGAAAGTAGGAAAGGGGGAGACATTGTCCCCAGAAGAGGAATACCGTGCACATCCTTTATCCCTTTCCTACTTACCTACTACCTACTTGCCTACTATTTTCATTACTCTGTCCTCCGCAGGTTAATGTTCATTCCCCCAAATAACTGACGTATTACGCCTTAAGACATTAAAGATTTAATCTCATCAAATCTTCAGATAATAGAAATTCGCCTGAGTAGTGCTTTTTGCATTGCTCGGCTAAATCATAATCATCACATAAAGGATAAAAATGGGTCAGGACTAATTTTTTACAATTAGACTCACGGGCAATCTTAGCGGCAAAATAAGGGGTAAGATGTCCTTCAACCTTAATCTCATCAGGAAAGGCACATTCCAAAATTAATAAATCCGTGTTTTGAGCCAATTTAACTATCTGCGGACAATAATCTGTATCACCAGAGATAGTTACACTTTTGCCGTTTTTGGTCTGGAATCTGTAACCAACACTATTTTCACTGTGGATGATAGGCATTGTCTTTAATCGCCAATTATCAAATTCAATCTCGTTATCACGCACTTCTGTAAGAAAGAGATTATAACTTTGTGGGATAATCCAATCACCATATACTTTAAGTAGTCTATCATAGAAATCTTTAAACCCAACAGGTCCGATTACTTTCAGGTCATTTTCTCTTAATCGTACTGGATTTTTGCAGGCAAAAAGGAATGAGACAAAATCAATCGTATGGTCTGGATGAAGATGGGTGTAAAGTAGATAATCAATTTCTAAATAATCTAACTGTGCCTCTAATAATTTCCTTAGTGTTCCAGAACCACTATCAATGAGGATATTTTGATTTTCAATCTTTAAAAATATAGCCGGCGATGCCCGTTTTAAAGTAGGGATAGCCGTTCCTGAGCCAATAATGATTATTTCCATAAGTAAAATTATACTATCGATGGCTTATTATCTATAGCACTTATTAATCGAAATTTGACATAGATATGGTTATGAAATTCCAAATCACAAATTCCAAATTCCAAACAAATTCGAATGACCAAAATTCAAAACATTGCCCCCATAGTTTGGTATTTAGTACTTGAAATTTGGTGCTTATTTGAGATTTGGTGCTTGGGATTTGGGATTTTTTAGTTATCCACTCTGAGTAAAATTTTGACTAATAAGTACTATATGGTGTTTTACCCTTTAATATGGCGATTTTATCCTTAATTAATTCAGATAATTCACCTTTACCATAGATACTTGACGGATAGGTTTTTTGGAGTTTTTCATAAATTAAAGCGGCTTTTTGATATTCACCTGCCTGTTCCTCACATTCTGCAATATGATATAAGGCATGTGGGACTAAATCAGAGGCAGGAAAGTTATCTGCAACCTTTTGCCACTGTTCTTTAGCCTTAGCAAATTCTCCCATTGCATAAAATGTTTCTGCCTTTCCGTAGCTAGCATAGGGACTCCAATAACTATCCGGATATTCATTAATAAGTTTATCATATTGAGTAATTGCCGAGTTATATTCACCATATTCTTGAGTTCTACGGGCAGTATCATAAAGGACTTTTGATTGTTCATCCTTTAGTTTATTTTCGGCAGTGGTCAGTAATTCTTTAGATGTATTAGCAAATTTAGTGTCAGGATAGGTATCTATTATTTTTTTAAATTGTAAAGCCGCATCTTGTAAATTTCCCTGTTCATAAAGGCGAAGGGCAAGATTATACTCTTCTTCGGCACTCTTTGGCGTTCCTTTTTTTGAAATAGCGACTAATTTTTCCTCTGACTTTTTAGCATATTCCGTATTCGGATAATTTTCCTTTATCTCTTCAAACCATTCTGTTGCACTCTTATAGTCACCTAAGGCGTAATATCGAAGGGCAATATCGAATTTGCGTTTAACTCGGTCGGTTTTCATTGCTTCTTCTGCCTCATTAATTCCAGATTGAGCTAATGTAGCATATTCAGTATTGGGGTAGTTAGTGATAATTTGTTGAAAGGTATTTATTGCCAGAGGATAGCTTTTTTCTTTCATCAAAGTAAGTCCTTTTTTATATATTTTATAAGCCTCATCTTCACTTTCTCTGGTTTCTATTTCTAATAGTTTTTTCTGGGCATCTTCTTTATACTCAGTCTTTGGATATTCGGTGACAATTTCTTTAAATCCCTCTTTTGCCTTAGCCAATTTTTCCTCTTCATAAAGTTTCGTTGATTCCTCCCATTTCTTCTTAGCCTGTAAATAATCTTTTTCTTCTTCAATCAGGGCAATTGCTTTTTCGGCTAATTTAGCATATTCACTTTCAGGGAATTCAAACATTACTCGTTTAAATTCGTGGATTGCCTCATCATAATTTTTTTGTCTTAGTGCTACCTCTCCTCGGTCATATATGGTGCGTGCCTCTTTGTATGAAGTAACCACTAAATCTTCATTAATTTTTGACAATAATCCTTTAGCCTCATTTATTAGTTTGCTATTTGGATATTTATTAATCAATTTGGTAATTTTCTCTTTAGATTCCTTGTATTTTTTATCGGCATAAAGAGAATTAGCCTGGTCTAATAATTCTTTTGCCTGTTTTTCTTCATACTCTGCTTTAATCTTCTCAATTGCCTTTTGAGAAGAATCAACATATTTACTCTTTGGATATTCCTTTATTAATTTCTCAAATGAAGCGATAGCCTCCTGGTCATTCTCCAATCGGTATTGACACCAGCCAATAGAATATAAGCAATAATCAATATATTTACTTTCAGGATAATTTGTGATAACCTTTTTATATTCTTTTAATGCCTCCTCGAATTTATTTTGATAATAGAAAGATTCACTTATTTTCAATTGAGCGTAATGAGCAAAATTACTTGTTTTAAATTTCGTCAGGAAATCTCTAAATAAAGAAATAGCCTGTTGATAATCCTTTGCCTCATAAGATGCTTTCGCCTTTTGTAGCAATTCTTCTTCAATTTCAGTCTGTTGAATAGGCGGTTGTTGTGTAGTGACTGTTGCTGTTACAGATTTAGAAGGGAGATATTTTTCTAATTCTGACAGGTTATATTCTGCGTAATTTGCATCAGGAGTATCTGGATAGCGTGTTTTAATTTTAGTAAATGCCCTTTTCGCACCGGCATAATCGCCTACTTTTTGGAAAGATTCACCGGCTCGACTTAATGCCTGTTTTGCCATTTCTAACCCCGGGTATAAATCTGCCACTTTTTCAAAAAGCATCGCCGCATTTAAAAAATTTCGGAGTTGGTATTCGCATTCTGCTGATAGCAATTGGATATCAGAAACTTTTTCTCCAGATGGATGAAGGTCTAAGTATTTCTGGCAAAATTTATTTGCCTCATTAAAATCACCTTTGTTAAATGAATTAACTGCCTGGTCATAAATTTTAATATCATCCTGTGCCCAAACATTTATACTTAGCCCTATTAATAATAAACAGATTAAAAATCTTCTCATTTTTTACACCTCACTTTGGGAAGATATAATATTTTTATCATAAATTTCTTCTGCTGTCAAGAAAAAAGTTTGATAAGTTGTAATGGGTCAGTGAAATGGGGGATTGTCCTGAAAGTAGGAGAGTAGGAGAGTAGGAAAGTAGGAAAGGGAGAGACATTGCCCCCCGAAGAGGAATACCGTGCACATTCTTTATCCCTTTCCTACTTACCTACTACCTACTTGCCTCCTATTTTCATTGCTTTGTCCTCCGCAGGTTAATGTTCATTCCCCCAAATAACTGACCTATTACGATAAGTTGATAAGGAAACAGGTTCAGGGTTCACTTCACCTGAGTAAATAATTATGTTTATTTCTACTGGATAGTAAAAATAAAGCTACCCGTTGAGGTAAATTTTTGAATACGGTGATTATAGGTATCTACGATATAAAGATTTCCTGCAGAGTTCCTGGCGATACCAGTTGGTTGATTGAACTCACCATCCGCAGAACCAAACTTACCAAATTTAAGGATAAAACTTCCAAAAGGGCTAAACTTTTGTATTCGATGATTATCGGTATCAAGCACAAAAATATCATCAGAGGCATCCGAACAAATCCCTTGTGGTTGATTAAAATCTCCATCTTCACTACTTCCAAATTTACCCCATTTATGAAGATATAAACCCGTGGGGCTAAATTTTTGAATTCGATTATTGCCCATATCAACCACATAAATATTACTTAAGGAATCTACACCTACTCCTGAGGGATGTCTAAACTGTCCCTCCCCGGTTCCAGCACTACCTATTTGAATGGTAAAATTTCCACTTGAGGTAAATTTTTGTATCCGATGATTATAGGTATCGACAACATAGACATTATCATTCTTATCAACATAGATACTATAAGGTCGGTCAAACTCTCCCTCTTCAAATCCAGGTTGACCAAAAGTTAGCAGGAAATTTCCATCTCTATCAAACTTTTGTATCCGGTAGTTATTAGTATCCGCCACATAAATATTACCAACCGAATCTACTCCTACGCCGTAAGGGAATTTAAACTTACCTGTTTCTGTGCCCATACTGCCCAGTTTCATAATAATATCACCATTTTTATTAAATTTACAGATTCGATGATTATTGGTATCCGCAATATAGATATTATCTTCTTTATCTATCGCAATCCCGTGTGGAAACTGGAGGTTATGGCGCCGATAAGTCCATTGAAATAAAGTATCATCACGGTATTCTTCACTTACATTAACAGTCACCTGCGGGGAAGAAGCACAACCAGCGACTATTAAATTAATGATTAAAAGGAATAAAATCTGTCTCATTTATCTTGTAAAGAATTATAGCATTTTGAATTACAATTGTCAACTAATAAGAATACCCCCCAGGAATTCTCGGTGAAAAATTAGATAGAGACTTATTATTCCTTAAATATTTTTCTCTATCTCTCCTCAACATAGGTGAATTCAGTCTCTAAAAAATTCACCGAGAATTGCTGAATGTATCTTTTTCTTCTTGACATCAAATATCCTAATATGATAAACTTAAAATAGCTCTACAAAGCTGTCAAAAAAACTGCCACAAAGTGGCTTAGTTCAACAACGGTATGCAGCGGACGGCGCTGATACTGGATGTTAGGCAAGAGATATTTTAGGGTCAAACCGTGAATGAGGAATGCACAATAATTCGGTGAGGCAGAGGAAAAGGAAAAGGCAGAGAATCAAAGCTTTTGTCTAACCCTGCGTTGCAGTTGACGGCGGGGGACTGTGCCGTGGTCAGAGTTTTGTGGTCTCTCAAAGTTTTATCTTGCTATCAAACTTTTGTGGTAATTCTCCCCGCCGCAC
>JBFLXS010000140.1 GCA_040755795.1 bacterium
GATGGAAACGATACAGCAATTATAGAGACATTGACTTTCACAGGTAATACCACGATAAATACAACGAAATACTTTAAGACGGTGAATGCAGGAGGAATAACTACTTCTGGATTTACAGGAGGAACATTAGCTATCAATGGGAATAGAAACACATATAAGCACGACTTCGCATTAGCAAATAGTATTCCTAGCATTACAATGGAGATTTCCAAAGGCGGCTTTCCATTCACTTATTGGGGTTGTGGGTTGACTTCTGCCCAATTTAAAGTGGATGCCCCAGAGGGAATAACTAAAGGGACATTCACTTTTGTCGGTAAAGATGGCGAGCCAAAATCATTAGCAGGAACAACTACCCCCTCTACCCTAAACTCTCTGGTTAAGGAATTATTTCTTAATTGGAAATGCGGATTAAGGGTAGATGATGTTCTCATTGGTATCAGGTCAGTTGACTTTACAATTAGTAATAATTTGCTGGAAGACACGGCAGAAATCAAAGAAACTGTCCCCCTTGCTATCCCTAGATTAGTGAGAGGTGGAAAAAGGGCAATTACAGGGACAATCAACCGACAATTTGAGGATAGCACATACTTTGACAAGTGGATAAACGGAACTTCAGCAAAACTTTCAGTTAAAGGAACCAGTCAACCCTATGCTGGACCATTAGAGACTATAGAGTTCATCTTTCCAACAATTCTATTTGAGGGGACAGACCCTACAGTTTCCGATATGAGCTTGATGTATAATGATCTACCCTTCTCGGCATTTGGAGAAAATAATAACGAGGCAACACTTACCATTTATTCCCTTGACGCTGATTATAACTAATGGGCAGAAGAAAAAGCGTTTTTGCTGAAACCTCCATAAACCAAGGAGAAATTAACCTACCCATTCCGAATTGCCAGACTATTGTTTTGCTAGATGAGAAATTCAAGTTTTCAGAGGGAGGAGTAAGCACCTCAACTTTCACCATTAAGGATTTTGTATTTATCCTCTGGATTTTGGAAAATCAAGAGAAAGACCTACTTAATATGCCAGAAGAAGAAAAGCAAAAGGAAATCAACAAAAAATTAAGGCAATTAGAAGTCTCCCAGCTAATGGAATATTCAATCGCAATCAATGCGGTTATGGAAAAGGTTTCCAAACAGATGCAAAAAGTTCCTATATCATCCCAAAAAAAAACACAGGAATAGATGAGGCAATATGTTATATTGTGGAAAAAACAGGATGGACGATTGAATATATACTGAAACTAAAGGTAAATGTAGCTATCTTCCTTCTTGAGTATTTTGCCAAGCGGGAGGTAGAAAATTTTAAGTTAAAAGCAAGTTTAATGGGGGTTAAAGTATAACCCCTATTTGTTTTTTAAGAGAAAATGCCAGAAACCACAGTAACAATCAGCCTAAAAGGCAGAGAACAGATTAGCCAGGCCTTCGCTAATGTAAATAGAGCATTAGACAATATTAAAGGAAGAATTGATGCTATTAAGCCCAGCTTTGGGGCTTTGGCTGCTATGACAGGGGCTTTTACCGGAGCAATTGTTTTAGCAGGAAAAAAGGCATTAGATGAGGCAGGAAATATTGAAAAGCTTTCTGCCACAATGACAACCATTACAGGCTCAACCAAAGAGGCCACAGATATGATACAATTCGCCATAAAAGCCGCCACCCAGACACCCTTTGAAGTTAAGGGGGTTGTAGAATCCACCGCTACGATAATGCAGTTCACAAAGATGTTAGGGTGGACAGGCAAGGATGCTCAAAAGTGGTTTCCTCTTATCGGAGACCTTGCCGCAGGGATGGGAAAAGACCTTAAATATACCTCCCTTGTAATGGGCAAGGCATTAACAGGCTCACAAGATGCCATATTATCTCTCCGAGACCAATTCGGCATATCCGCTCAAGCCCTTAAGGCTTTTGGGGCAGAAATGAATAAGGAGGGAGGGATTGCTGTAAGAACAGCCGAACAGCAAGAAAAATTAAGGAATGCTTTAGAGGCTTTAATAAAACAGAATTTTGCTGGAGCAATGGCAAGACAGATGGACACCTGGGAAGGGGCAATGTCTAATTTGCACGATGCTATGTCTAGGCTATATATGGCTATTGGAGCAACGATGATTCCAATGTTTAATAAATGGATTAAGGAATCCTTAACCCCTGGCCTTGAAAAAATAGAGAATTTTATTAAAACAAATGGTAATTTGGTGGTCGCTTTAGGGGCTGTTGCAGGGGCTGTGAGCTTGGCAGTAGCCTCTTTAGCAACCTTAAGCTTTACCCTCCCCCATATTATTGGAGGGTTTAAAGCTTTACAACTTCTTTTTGCTGTGCAAATACCAGAGGCATTAAAAATAGCAATACCGCTATTGCGAGCTTTCATCTTTTCTCCTATAGGTATTCTTACATTAGCAATCGGTGGATTAACAATGGCTTTTTTAGACCTTAAAGGCAAAACAGATGCAGCTCTTAAATCCGTAGAAGATAGTGCAGAGAAAATAAAAGGATTGGTGGTTGAATATAATAGCCTAGCAACAGCAGTAAGCAAGACAACAGAACAAAAACAAAGACAAAAAGCGATTATTGATGAACTAAAAAAGGTTATCCCTGAATATGCGGGAGAGTTGGAAAAACTAGGAGGAAAACCGATTAAAAGCGTTGAGGAGATTAACAGACATTTATTAGCACAATACAATCTTGCGATTGCTAATATGTCAGGATTTGAAAAGTTGGGTAGAAGCATTATGGTGCAGTTTAGTCTTGCCAGAACATATGTTGATGAGTTTTTAGACCAGATGGTGATAGGAGTTTTTAATTCTTTAAATTTCGTTAAAGACTGCTTTGAAAAAATTGGAACCTTTTTAAGAATTCTATGGGGTGTAGCAATAAAAGATTTTGGAAAGATAACAACAAAGGATTTAGAAAGACTAAAAAAGGCTGGAGAAGATGTAGGCAAATTTTTTACATCAGGTATTGTTAAAGCTTTTAAAGAACACGGAAAAGAAGGAGATGAAGAATTTAAAAAAATCCATCAAAGTTATGAAAAAAAGAGAGAAGCAATAAAATTAAAGCCTTATGGAATAGAAAAACCTAAATTGTTAACTTTAGAAGATTTTATGTCTAAAGCAATTAAAGTCGCTAAGGCTGCCACAGAAGAAGAAATAGTCACAGAAGAAAAGGCAAAGAAGGCTTTGTCAGACCGATTATCACTCGCTGAATCCAGATACAGAATTGGAAAGCTAACCATAGACCAGCTAATTGAGGAATATGCACAAGTTCAGAAACTCTCTACAACAGAGCTGGAAAGAAATCAAATCCAGGAAAAGATAAACAGCCTCAAAGAAGAAGAAAAAAGAAAAGCAAGGGAAGTAATTGAGGAAAGGATAAGCAATTTATTGGCAGAAAAAAATCTAGGAAAGGATGTAGACACAGAGCTAGTGAAACAATATAACTCCTTGATGATAATTACCGATAGAGAAAGCGATAGATTAAATATCCAGAGTAAAATCAAGGATATTATGACCCACGCCTCTAAAATAGAGGCAGATAGGCTGGCAGTATTAGAGAGTGATTATAATCTCAATAAGGACAAAAGAGCTGAACTGATAGAGCAATTAAAAGTAATGAGAGACCAGACGCAGGATACAATAGAGAGAAATAATTACGAAAAGAAAATTAGAGACCTCCTTGAGGAAGAAAAAAGAGAAAGGGAAACTATATTAAGGGAACAGATAGCAATTACCAGAATACAATCAGATATGGGAGAAAATGTTAAGCAGAAGCTGGTAGACCAATTAACCCAATTAAGTCTGTTTGTTGAAAAAGAAAGTGAAAGATTAGAAATCCTTCAGGAGATAAAGAAAATACAAAAGGAAATATCACCTCCAGTAGTGGGAATAGGCGGTGCTATGCCTGAGAGAGAAGGATGGATTACCGCACCTCCTGGAGCAGTATATACAGAGGGAGAAGAGATAAAACCAATAGAGGAAAGAAAAGAGACGGTTTTTGGTTCTATTGTAGAGGGATTTAGGGAAAGTGTAGGGGAATTACAAAATATTTTTGGAATGATACAAGAATCTACAAGGCAATTGTTTGATACTATCGCCCAGACAGGAGGAATGGCATTTGAGAAGATGTTTTTTGGAATGCAAGATTTTTCAACAAGCGTCAAGGAATTATGGAGCAATCTTGCTCACTCGGTAGTAAATTATATTGGACAGATGATTACAAAATGGCTTGCTTTTCTTGCCTTACAGGAAGTAGCGGGATTTTTTGGTATTTCCTTGCCTGCATTTCAGACCGCCCCTGGGGAAATAAGGAAAGTCCCTGGACCTCCTACCCTAGAAGTCCCTGCCATTGTTCACGGTGGAGAGATAATCGGCAGACCCGCTGAGGGGCAGTTCGGAATGGCTAAAACACCAACAGTAAATATCAATATCAGTGCAGGTGCAGTTCTGGGAGGCAATGAGGCTCAATTCAAACAGGCAATCCTTGATATATTTAAAGATTATGACCTATTAAGCTCCAGAAATCTAGGAAGAAGATATAGTTAAAATGGCACAAATTACTATAAAATACGGCGATGATTTTGCAAATAGCTATGTATTAGCCCTAAATCCCTCTATTTTTGAGGCATTGCAGAGGATTTATACTGATAGATATAGGCAGGAGGATACAGCCGCAATCTCTTATGAGAGGGGCAGAAAATGGGAATTTAGGCTCTTTTGGAAGGCGATGCCAAAAACAATGATGGATACCCTAAAATCCATTAAGGAGTATCAAGAGCCTTTTAAGCTTGTTTTATCCTCTGATTTCCATCCTAACGGCGAATACACTGTCAATTGGGAGAGCGATTTTGGCTTTTTCTATATTCTTCCTTCAACAGATTCTGAATTCTCAGGAGAGATTATCTTTATAGAGGTTTAATGGCTACCCTGCGTGTTCCACAAGATTATTCAACAATTCAAGCAGCAATCAATGCAGCAAATAATGGGGATACTGTTTTAGTAGCTAATGGGACATATGCTGGCACAGGGAATAAGGAGCTAACCTGGTCGGGAAAGGTTATTACGGTTCGCTCTGTGAATGGGCCTGATAATTGCATCATTGACTGCGAGAATTCAGGAAATAGGGCGTTTTATTTTAGTAATGCGGGAAATTGTGGAACAATCAGTGGGTTCACGATGAGAAATGGAAATCCAAGCCAGGGCGGCGGAATCTGGTGCGATAATTCCTCCCCAGCTATCACCAACTGCACCATCTCAGGGAATAGTGCTACCTATGGCGGCGGAATCTTCTGCTATAATTCTTCCTCCCCAGCTATCACCAACTGCATAATTTCAGGAAATAGTGCTTCCGATTATGGCGGCGGAATCTACTGCTGGTATTCCTCCCCAGCTATCACCAACTGCATAATTTCAGGAAATAGTGCTTCCGATTATGGCGGCGGAATCTACTGCTGGTATTCCTCCCCAGCTATCACCAACTGCACCATCTCAGGGAATAGTGCTACCTATGGCGGCGGAATCTTCTGCTATAATTCTTCCTCCCCAGCTATCACCAACTGCATAATATCTGATAACAGCAACTATGGAATATATGAATATGACAATAGTAGTGATCCTCCAACCAATTACAACTGTTTCTGGAACAATACCTCAGGCGATTATTATGATGAAGGAACAACCCCAAGGGATGTTGCCTGGTTAAATACACAAGGAACCGGCAATCTCTCGGCTGACCCTTTATTTATCAGCTCAAGCGACTTTCATTTACAAGCAACCTCTCCCTGCATTGATGCGGGTTCAAATACTGCCCCGGCAATTCCCTCAACCGATAAGGACGGTAAAACAAGAATAGTAGATGGTAATGAAGATGGCATAGCTACCGTAGATATGGGAGCATATGAATATGGAGATGTATATATCATCACGAAAGACACTAATGGACAATGGGCTGTATCCGATAGTTTCAAAACCCAATTAGCAAAACTACAAGGGACAAAGCCTCGCTGGGGCTCCTTTCTCGGCAGAAAAAAGCCTCATCAGGCAATAGCTCTGGCAGGTGAGACATTAGCCAGCCTATCCTCTAGTAATAAGCAAGCCCAGAAGATTACCTTAAACCAAGATACCACCTTTAGTGGGGTTTGGGTAAGGGCTTGTCTCCTTGATATGGGAGCTCCGCTTACTACTTGCTTATGCAATAATAATGCAGGTGTGCCTGGTGCAATTATAACTAGCACTTCAATTGCCGCCAGCGAAATTCCCTCTAGTAGTAGCACTACCGATTGGCTCTGGGTCCAATTCACCACAAAGCAAAGTTTGAGTGCGGGGATATATTTTCTTACCTTTGAAGGAGGGGAAGGATTTGGGGCGGTGCAAATAGCTTATGTCAACAATACATACACTGACGGTAATCGGCTCTATTCTACAGACGGCGGAACAAACTGGACAAACGATACTAACACAGACATTGCCTTCAGGCTAGAGGTTTTATCAGGCGGGGAATGGGAGGAGATTAAGCTTGAAAATACAGAAACTGGATTGGTAAATGTAGGGCAAATTACCAAGCAGGTAGAGAGGGAATTGCTAACCTATGTGGCTGGCTCAGCAACCCTAGATTTTTCTAATGTAAGGGGTTATTGGAATCCAAAAGGGGGGATAAAGAATACCAAAGGAAAGCCTATACAAGGCTTTTACAGGACAAGTGAAACATCCCTTACTCCAAAAGGAATTTTCCTCTTGCCAAGAGGGGAATATAAGATTTCCTTTACCGATGCCTCAACCTGCGTAGTTAATGGAGTTTCCTATACTATTACTGGTAATGAAGTTCGTAATGCTCTCGGTTCAAATACTACAATAAAACTAAATCCTAACCGAAGTTTATCTGATAAGGCAATCATTAGGCTAGGAATATTTACAGAATGGAAGGTTTTTCTGGATAGATTAAGGCTCTGGAAGGGATTTGAAATAAATCCTAACTGGAAAGAGTTTATCCCTGCCTTTACTGGCTTGGTGCAAGATATATCAATTATCAAAGGAATGTCCACCATATCAGCCATAGATTACGATTATAATCTCCAGAAAGTTACTGCCGAGAAGGTTACAATGGATAATTCCGATGGCACATTAACCACAAAGCTAAATGTAAGCGATGAAATTCCCGATGCCGAGGGAGGAGGGAAAGGATTATTGAAAACAGCAACCAAAATCCCTGTTCTCCCTCCAATTGATAAATTTCCCTCCTCTGGGAAGATTAGAATAGATGAGGAAATTATAACCTATACCTCCAAAATTGAAACCACAGACGATACTTCTTTCAATGGATGCACCAGAGGAGCAGACTTAACTACAGCCGTAGCCCATAAAGATGGAGCAGAGGTTAAAAATTATCAATGGTATATTGCCCCAAGAATGGATAGGGCAGTAGAAAGGTTAATGCAGGAGGCAGGAATAAGCGATTACCAGATTGACCAGACAATCACTAATGCTGATTTTGAGCATTTTTCCTATCACGGCAAAACTCCCTCAATGCCTCCCTTTGGGGTTGCTAGATGTATGTGCTATGATGCTACCCAAGACCAGTATTGGTTTGGGATTGACAACAAACTCTATCTTTGGAAAGATGGAGTTTGGACACTAAAAAAGACATTAGGGGTCGGTATAGGAGATGTGAATGATTGGATATATAAGATAGCTGTTTGGGAGAATAATGGGAACGTATATTTTGTGACTAGTAGAAAACATGAGATTTTTACTGCTTGGTATAGAACCCCTTATAATAATGGCTATGATGCCCATACAGGATTAAACTTTGACCTGTGGAAATATGATATCTCTTCAGATATTCTCTCTATCTATTCTACTGTGAATAAACCGATGTATGCTTCTACTCTAGGGTGCTATGTTACTTCTTCTTATGTTTTAGTTCAGTGGGTAGTGGAGAGCCGAAAAGCTTTCTATATTTTTGGAGATAGACTCTACTATATCTACTGTGAAGATAGTATAAGTAGCTCAGCTTACAAGGGTATTGCTTATATAGATTTGATTTCAGACACAATTGTTACTCTGCTGACAACCCAGTTTGTTGCAGTTGGCTGTATAAATTTTTCATCTCCCTGCTTAAATTCTTGGGCTATTATTACTCTTCAATGGGATATAGTCTATAGACTGAACTTTCTCTTTTCTCCTCCTACTGTCACCTTTTTGAAAGATTTCCCAGGAGATGTGGCTTATTTTGGGATTGGGACTCCTGAATTGGAAGCAAGAATGGAAGAAGTAGTAGGGGGAGGTCAACTTGTTAAGCTAGTCTATACTACTTTCTACTATACAACTGATGGGGGAACTGTTAATTACTGGAGAATATGTAGTATAAGATTCTCTACCCCAGATACTCCTGAAGGAGATACTACTTCATATATAAGCTGGAGAGAGATAAAGCGTTATTCTAACTATGATGCTATAACCCTAGATAATGTAGATGATGGTCCCAGAAGTTTTGCAAGACAGAGTGGGGGTAGTAGAGTATATTTTGCATTGGGAACGGGATATAAGAGTGGGTCTGCCCACAAGCTATATCAGATTATTGATATTTCACCTACGACTGACACTGAGAGTATAGTAGATATAGGTATCCCTATTGCAGGTGAAAAAGGGCAGACTTCAGATATGCTTCTAGTCAGTATAGGAGGGATAGAAATTCTCTATGCTGTCTCTTACCCTTCCTATATTCTTTGGCAATATTCCAAGGAGGCGGTTATCTCTGCCTTCAATCAAACCGATTTCAGAGCAAATTATGGGATAACCAGAATAAGCAATATTATTAAGGATTTAGCTGAAGCCTCTGGCTTTAAGGCTTATTTTGATGAGCTAGGAATATTCTACTTCCAAAGACCAGAAACTTCAGGTAATGTTAAGGTGGCTTTTGCCGAAAAAGACATTAAGTCCTTATCGGTCAGAGATGGCGACTTGTCAGCATATCCCATAATCAACAAGTGCGTAGTATCACTATTACAAGGAAATACTAAAATCTATGAATTGTCCGAAACCTCCCTTTCCAGGCAGAATTATGGGCTAGAGGTCTTAAGCATCTCCAATGCTTGGCTCAATAATGAAGGGGTAGCTTATGGTCTGGCAAAGCGGATGGTTGAGCTATACCAATTACCCTCCAACCTTGCTACATTAGACTTAAGATGGTATCCTA
>JBFLXS010000141.1 GCA_040755795.1 bacterium
GATTGTGGAAAACAACAAATTTCCATAAATTTCTATTAGTTTCTATTAATTTCAATTTTTTTAATAATATCTCCCTATCTCCTTAATCTCCACATCTCCTTTTGTTACACCACCTGAACGCTTACCAGAACTCTAAGAAGTTGGGGAAAAAAAGGAGGTTTTAGATGCTTAAGATATTTTTAAATGGTGTATTTAATGAAAATCCTATATTTAGATTAGCCTTAGCCTTATGCCCTTCTTTAGCCGTGTCTAATACGGCATTTAATGGATTGGGAATGGGTTTATGTGTTTTATTTGTGATTACTTCGTCAAATGTTATTGTCTCATTAGCCCGAAATGTTATTCACCATAAAATTAGAGTGCCGGCATATTTAACGATAATTGCTGTTCTGGTAACTTTAGTTGAATCTTTCCTTCATGCCTATCTGCCGGCATTATATGCTTCCTTAGGTATGTTTATTGCCTTAATTGTTGTCTTTGCTATTATTTTAGCCCGAGCGGAGGTATTTGCCTCTAAAAATCCGGTTGGAAAATCATTTCTGGATGGTCTGGGGATGGGAACAGGTTTTGCCATGGCAATGGTCGTGCTGGGAGTTATTCGTGAAATTCTTGGTTCAGGGTCTATCTTTGGATATGATGTTATGGGACCTAACTTTAAACCAGTATTAATGATGCTTTTCTCTCCCGGGGCATTTTTATTGGTAGGGTTATTAATGGGATTTTTTAATTGGTATGAGCGAAGATTTACTCTACAGTGTAAAAAATAAAAGGATTCGGGACTCGGGCTTCGGGAATAAAAGAATCCCTGAACCCCGAAATCCGAATCCCGATTTTCAGGGGAAAGGAAGTTTCACGCCAAGCACGCAAAGAACGCAAAGGGAAATAAGGTAACCGTTCAGGATATAGCCACAGAGCCACAGAGAACACAGAGGGAATATATAATCACGAATGAATCCCGTTAGATGTTTTACTGTCTCGAATCTCCATGAACAACAAAAAGATTTGTAGGGCGAATTCGTGTCCTTATGTGACTAATTTCCTTAATTCTCTGTGAACTCTGTGCCTCTGTGGCTGAACGCTTACGAAATAAGAGAAAAAATTACCTTTGCGTGAAAAAACTATTTTCAGGGGGAAAATAAGATGAATATCCAGGAACTACTGACAATTTTTATCAGCACGGCTTTAATCAATAATTTTGTTCTGACGAAATTTTTGGGGCTGTGTATATTTTTTGGCGTCTCGAAAAGGATGGATTTGTCTATTTCTATGGGTGCGGCGGTAGTTTTTGTCATGGTCTTAAGCTCTGTGCTTGGCTGGGGAATATATAATTTTATCTTAGTGCCTTTTGGTATTGAATTTTTGCGGATTGTAGTTTTTATCGTCGTTATCGGCTCCTGTGTTCAGATGGTCGAAATGGTGATTAAAAAATATCTGCCAACTCATTATAAAATGTGGGGAATTTATCTATTATTAATTGCCACCAATTGTATTGTCTTATCTATTCCCTTGATAAATGTAGAAAATAATTTTAATTTGATACAAAGCGTTGTCAACGCCTTTGGTTCTGGGGTAGGATTTGCCTTTGCTTTAATTTTGATGTCAAGCATTAGAGAAAAGTTAGAATTAGCCCCACTACCTAAATCTTTACAAGGTTTTGGAATTGCCTTTATTGTTGCCGGGCTGTTATGTTTAGCCTTTATGGGATTTAATGGCATGGTTAAGCCTTTATCCGGAGGATTATAAATGGATGCCCAACTTATCATCAATATAATTTTAACCCTTAGTAGTTTGGGATTTATTTTTGGATTAGTTCTGGCTTATGCTGAACTTAAATTTGGAATAGAAGTTGATGTGCGGGTTTATGAGGTGGAAGAGGTGTTACCCAAAGGCCAATGCGGCGCCTGTGGTTTTCCTGGTTGTGCCGCTTATGCCGAGGCAGTCGTAGTTGAAGCGGATGTTCCACCTAATCTTTGTATTCCAGGAAAAACAGAAGTAGCAAAATTAGTGGCTAAAATTACCGGTAAAGAGATGAAAGAGATTGAAGGAGTAAAGGCACATATCCTTTGCCATGGCACACCCGATAAAGTATTTGTTTATGATGGGATAATTGATTGCGAAGCCGCTAATTTATTACTTGGCGGAGATAAAGCCTGCCAATATGCCTGTTTAGGACTGGGTAGTTGTGTTCGGGTATGCAAATTTAACGCCATTACTCTCTCCAAAACAAAATTACCCGTGATTAATCCTGATTTTTGCACTGGTTGTGGGCAATGTGTTTCTATTTGCCCTAAAGGTATAATCGAATTGATTCCAGAAAAGGCAAAAGTAAAGATTAGATGTCGCTCACATGATAAAGGACCTGTAGTCAAAAAAATTTGTAGTGTTGGTTGTATTGGTTGTGGAATTTGTGTGAAAGAATGCCCTTATGAGGCGATTAAATTAGAAAACTTCTTAGCCGTAATTGACCACACTAAATGTTTTGCCTGTACAGATTATAAATGCCTGCCTAAATGTCCAACTCGTTCAATCGTTTCACTTTCACAAATCTAAATCTGTATTTGACACTTCCTCACCTCAACCTGTTTATATCCAGGTCAAAAAATCTTTAATCATCCGAATAAATGTCTTGAGTTGATTAAAGGATTTGATTCTTTTGAGGGTTTTGAGGAATAATTTTTTTCTAAGGTAGAATTTTTTAAAGGCATCTTTTCTAAGCTCCATAATTTTAGCCGCTTTTATCTCTGGTAGGTCTAAAACCGAAAAATTCTGTTCAAACCGAGTCCAATCTGTGGTCGTAATCCAATTTTGTTCAAGTGAAAAAGTGTATAACTCCGAGCCAGGGAAAGGCACGGCACAATAATATTGGGCAAAATCAAGGTCTAAATCAATCGTCCAATTTATTGTTTGGTTAATCGTTTGTTCGGTTTCGCCTGGTAATCCGAGAATGCAATGTCCTGTAACCTCAAGTCCAGCTTCTTTTGCCCATTGCACAGCCTGTTTTGTTTGCTCCAATGTCGTGCCTTTTTTCACACTATCCAGAACCTGTTGATTTCCCGACTCAACCCCATAGCCAATCATCCAGCACCCTGCCTCTTTAATCTTCCGAAGTAAGGTTAAATTCACATTATCTACCCGACTATTGCATACCCAGGAAACCTTTAATCCCCTGGAAATGATTTCTTCACACACCTCCATCACAAATTTATTATTAATGGTAAATGACTCGCTCCAAAATAGAAATTCTCCTATGTCAAATCTTTGTTTTATCCATTCTAATTCATCCACTATTCTTTGAGGTGATTTTAGCCTTAATTTAGTCCCATAAAATGCCTTGTCGGCACAAAAAGTGCATTTGTAAGGACAACCCCGTGAGGTAGCCACAAGTAGAAAAGGCTCATCTTTAAATGGCATACGATAATCCTGTGGGTCTATCAAATGCCAGGCAGGAAAAGGCAATTCGTCTAAATTTGAAATAAATTCCCTATCCGGGGTATGAATAATTTTACCATTTAAACGATAAGAAAGTCCCAGAATATCTTTTATTTCTCTTGAATCGCGTAAGGCTAAACTTAAATCTCTAACGATAAATTCTGGCTCCCGACGAATACAATAATCAAGGTCTGAAAAACGCATCAGACATTCCTCTGGAAGAATACTCACATGAATTCCTAAAGCGGCTATTTTTACCGATGGAACTACCGTTTTAGCCAATTTAGCTACCTCTAAATCACTTTTGATTGATGGGGTAGAGGTATTTAAGATGATAAGGTCAGGTTTAAAATCAGCAATTTGGGTCTTTAAGGAATTGGAATCGATATTTTTAATAATACAATCAATAAGTCTAACCTGAATATTTTCCTTTTCTAAAACACTGGCACAGATGGCTAAGGTAATTGGTGACCAGGTAGAAGTCCAGGCACCCTGTCGTTGCATACATCGCCCTTCACGAACAACCTTTACTCCATTAGCGGCAGGTGGATTAATCAAAAATACCTTCATATTGTTAATATATACCATATAATCAGGACTCTGTCAATATATTTTTGTAACCGTTCAGGTAGTCCTTTACCGCAGAGACGCAGAGGAACAGAGAAAACATAGAAATAAAGTAACTATTCAGCCATTGATTAACACGGATTAGCACGGATAAAAAATAAAATCAGTGTTTCATCTGTGTCCATCTGTGGCTGAATAGTTATCAATAAATTTTAATTTTCTTCTCTGCGTCTCTGTGTCTCTACGGTGAACGGTTACCACCTACGGTTATGTAAAATTCAAACCTTTCAGGTTTGTATCCAATGCATAAATACGCTAAACACATACGAAGGTTCGCACTACATTTATCGAATGTCACAGGTTAATTCGTGTCCATTTGTGGCTAATTTCTCTAATTCTCTGTGAACTCTGTGCCTCTGTGGCTGAACGGTTACATATTTTTTCCCCTGAGATGCATAATTATAGTTGAAATTTTTTAAGAGATATGATATATTCTTACAGAGGAAAACAGGTGATGAAAAAATTCCTTTCTAAAATGGGTTTATTAACCTTATTTGGTATTGCCTTCGGTCATCTTGAAGGGGTAGTTGTTGCCTATATTCGGAATATATTAAAAACTATGCCACAAGAAAAATGGGCTAAGGTAACGATAGCTACAACAATGCGTGACTATAACCTGTTATTTATTGAGCAGACTCGCGAGGTGGCAACAATTATTATCCTCTTATCCTTATCTTTCTTAGTTGGTAAAAGAAAATTAGAGTCATTCTGTATCTTCCTCTGGACATTTGCTATCTGGGATATAGTTTATTATATTTCTTTGTATATTTTGCTTGGCTGGCCACCTTCTTTATTGACTCAAGATTGCTATTTTCTTATTCCCTGGCCATGGATTGGACCAGTGCTCCTCCCGGTAGCGGTATCTGGAGTGATATTAATCATTACAGGCTATGTATTGTTTAAAATAAAGGGTTTGGAAGATGAATAAAATAAAAGAAGCAGATGGTGAATATAAAACTAAAAACGCAATACAGGAAGCAATAAATTATGGGCTTGATGTTACTTTGTTGTATTCCACCCTGGCACTGACGCCAACACAAAGGATGAAAAGACATGACAACTTCTTGAAAGAAATAGCAGAATTAAGGAAAGCAGGTGAAAAAAAACATGCTAAATTTTAAAAGAATATTAACAACGCTAAAAAATCAGAATGTCCGTTTTGTTCTAATTGGGGGGCGCGCCGCGGTGGTACATGGTTCTGCATATCCAACTTATGATATTGATATTTGTTATGCCAGAGACAAAGAGAATTTAGAAAATATCATAAAAGCACTTGCTCCATTCCATCCGTATTTAAGAGGAGCCCCAAAAGATTTACCTTTTATCTTTGATGTGAAAACACTCCACATGGGATTGAATTTTACCTTTTCAACCGATATTGGAGATATTGATATATTAGGAGAGGTGCAAGGAATTGGCAATTATGAAGATGTAGTCCAATATTCTGAGATTATAGAAATCTATGGAATGCCCTGTTCTGTTTTAACCGTCGAGGGATTAATTAAGTCCAAGAAGGCAATAAGACGCCCAAAGGATGAACCAATAATAAAAGAAATGGAAGCAATTCTGGAAATTCGTCAACAACAGAAAAAATAGGAGGTGAAAAAACTATGTCATCAGAAGTCGAAAAACATGAACAAGAAGATAAATGGTTTAAACAACATGAAGCAGATTTAATTGAAGCGGCAAAAGAAAAGAAAAGGATAGAAGAAGAAGAAAAGCAAAAAGAACTCCATTTTATGCACTGTCCAAAATGTGGACATGAATTGCACCACATTAATTTAGAAGGAATTGTGCTGGATAAGTGTGATAAATGCGAAGGGCTGTGGTTTGATAAAGGTGAATTAGAAGAACTCCAAAAACGCGAATACGAACATAAACATAAATTCTTTGGGAAATTTATAGAGATGTTTAAGTAATGATAATTGGTAACCATTTAATTAATTATGAATAAAATTGATATAACCCCTTTACTAACCCAAGTATCTAAACCCACGCGATACTTAGGGAATGAAGTTAATAGCATTCATAAGGATTGGGCAAAGGTGTCGGTAAAAGTAGCCTTAGCCTTTCCAGATGTTTATGAAGTCGGGATGTCTCATCTGGGTCTGAAGATTCTTTATCAGATACTTAATGATGTGGAGGATGTATCCGCAGAACGGGTTTATGCCCCATGGTTTGATGCAGAGCAAGTAATGCGGAAAAACTCTATCCTGCTTTTTAGCCTCGAATCACGACTACCCATTAAGGATTTTGATATTCTGGGATTTAGCCTACAATATGAATTGAGCTATACCAATATCCTGAATATGCTTGATTTAGCCCAAATCCCTCTTCTTGCTTCTTCCCGCAATGAACAATTTCCATTAGTTATTGCGGGCGGTCCTGTGGCTTTTAATCCGGAACCGTTAGCTGATTTTATCGATTTATTCTGCATTGGTGATGGAGAAGAAATTATCCTTGAATTAATCGAGGTTTATAAACAAAATCGGCATAAGTCAAAACCAGCCCTTTTACTCGCTTTGAGTAAAATAGAAGGCGTGTATGTCCCTTCTTTTTATCAGGTAGATTACGATAAAGATAGACGGATTAAAAAAATTAGCCCCAAAATAGCCGATGTCCCTGAAAAAATCAAAAAGCGTATTATTAAAGACCTGGATAAGGCAAAATTTCCAATTAAACAAATCATTCCCTTTATGAATATTGTTCATGACCGGGCATCATTAGAGATTCAACGAGGTTGCACGCAAGGCTGTCGGTTTTGTCATGCCGGGATGGTCTATCGTCCACTCCGGGAAAGGTCGGTATCTTGCCTCTTGAATCAGGCTATTGAACTTATCTCTAACACTGGCTATGAAGAATTATCATTGGGCTCTTTGAGCACCTCGCAGTATTCTTATATTTTAAATTTAATCAATTGTCTCCATACACAATTTGGCAATAGTGTAAGTTTATCCTTACCTTCTTTACGGGTAAAACCACTTATCACGGAAATTTCATCTATCCTGTCTAAAATCAAACCTACGGGTCTGACGCTTGTCCCGGAGGTAGGCACTTCAAAGATGCAAAAGGTAATTAATAAAAAAGTGATGCTTGAAGAACTAACTAATGCCATTCAGTCTATATTTCAAGCAGGTTGGCGCGGGGTGAAACTCTATTTCATAATTGGTTTGCCACTCGAAAATTATGAGGATTTAGATGGAATTATTGATATTATTTATAAAATAAATAAGATTTGTAAAGGTAGGCATAATCTAAAGATAAGCCTATCTTCTTATGTCCCAAAACCGCATACTCCATTTCAATGGTGTGGACAATTGCCCAAAGAGGAATTAATCGCCAGACAACATTATCTCCTTGATAAATTGCCAGGAAAAAAAATAGAAATCAACTGGCATGATACAAATTTAAGTTTTTTAGAGGCGGTCTTCTCAAAAGGCGACCGCAGATTAGGAGCGGTGTTATTAAAGGCTTATGAATCAGGGTGTAAATTTGATGGCTGGAACGAGTATTTTGACTTTGACAAATGGCAGAAGGCATTTGAGGCGATGAATATCAACCCGATGTTTTATGCGAATAGACCAATGGATTTTAATGACATTCTACCCTGGAACCATATTGATGCAGGCGTAACTAAAGATTTTCTCTGGCAAGAATACCAAAAGGCAATTAAAGGAGAGGAAACCCCAGATTGTAGAGAAACTCAAAAATGCAATCAATGTGGTCTGGAAAAAGAATGCACTTATCAGAGCACAGACCATGAAACACAGAGCACAGAGCCAAAATACCAGTTGCCAATTACCAATTACCAATTACCAGTTACCAATCACCAGTTACCAATTACCAGTTACCAATTACCAGTTACCAATCACCAGTTACCAATTACCAGTTACCAATCACCAGTTACCAATCACCAGTTACCAATTACCAGTTACCAATTACCAGTTACCAATCACCAGTTACCAATTACCAGTTACCAATTACCAGTTACCAATCACCAGTTACCAATTACCAGTTACCAATCACCAGTTACCAATCACCAGTTACCAATTACCAGTTACCAATTACCAGTTACCAATCACCAGTTACCAATTACCAGTTACCAATTACCAGTTACCAAACTAAGGGTAAGGATTAAGTTCACCAAAAAAGGGGATGTGCAATATATCTCCCATTTAGACCTGATGCGGGTTTTAATGCGGGCGATGCGAAGGGCAAATATTCCTGTGGCGATGACTCAGGGCTATAATCCTCATCCAAAACTTTCCCTTTCACACGCATTAGCCGTAGGAATAAATAGTCAGGCAGAGTATGCGGATTTAGATTTATATCGACCGATAAAGTTGGATGAATTAATCCTGCAACTCAATCAAACTTTACCCGAAGGAATAAAAATCCTGCAAGCAGGTTTTGTCGCAACTAATTGTCAATCTTTAACTTCTCTTATCAATCGATTAGTCTACAAAATACAACTAAAAGAATGTATCTCAAAATCAAAGATTGAAGAATTTCTGGCAAAAGAGGAAATCTTAAGTTTTAGAGAAGGCAAAGAGCTAAATATCCGCCAGTTTATCGACCAAATCACTGCAGCAAATGAACCAAATGAGTTATTAGTTTGTTTTAAAGTAGATAATGGGAAAACAGTAAAGTTCCCGGAGTTCTTACAGGCATTGTTAGGAGAAGAAAAACAAGTGGAGAATATTAGCCGGGTTGACCAATTCTATAAAGATGATTCTGGAAATTCGCATTCTCCTTTATAGGAAAACGGATAGGTCGAATTTTTTGTAAGATGATTAAACAGATTTTTTTAGTAAGCGGATTAAACGGATTGAGCGGATTTTTTTTTATTTCTTTTTCCGCTAAATCCGTTAAATCCGCTTACTAAATCCACCCGTTTTACTATTAAAAATCTGCTTCCTTAATTTTCTACCTGCACAGGTCGTAAAATTTTGTGTTACGTAAAAATCATTTGTGCACATTCGGGAAACTATTTGTGGACATACTCGCATAATTTCATAGGTGAAATTCCCATATCTTTTTATCACCTTTATACACCATGAACTTCTGAGAGGGAATGAG